>NZ_JAWDJI010000099.1:0-28783 GCF_032465655.1 Paenibacillus sp. 3LSP
TCAGTATATCACATCGTATATATAAATTCGAAGGAATGTGTGAATATATTTAAAAATAAAGCCTAGTAGTTCTAACCCGAAATGCTACAATTTCTCAAGCCAAACATAAAAAACGGTTCCGCCATTCAGGCTCTTCGCCTAAACAACGAAACCGTTAGATATGATTCATTCATAGACTCCCCGTCAGCGATTCGGCAGGGTGAACACTTCCGGCAAAGCCTCGCCGGTCGTGAAACTGAAAAACCGGTAGTAATGGTGGTCCTTCTCTTTATAGAACAGCTGCCACACCAGTTGATTATTGTAAATGCCTGGCAGCAGCCGAACCACTCGGATCCCCGGCAACGATTGTTTGATAATCTCACGCATTTGGCTCTCGGACTTGCCATCAGCCAGTAGGCGTACCTCCGGATCATGTCCTTCCCGCAGCCAGACCATCATCTGACGACCGGAGGCATCTTCACCTTGTACGACCCAGATGACTTCATCCCATACCGACTTCCAAACTTTGTCGCCCCGGACGAGATCTGTCTCTTGCTTTGCCTGCTGAATGGCGGCTCTTTCGGCTTCCCACGTATCCTCATGAATGTATAGATAAAACCGGTGGAGACCCAGGAGCACGATCAACAGGATCACAAGGGACAGCAGGATCCATTTCGTTCGCTTCCTCAAGCTTCTCTTCCTTTCCCTTCCTATGCAAGCAGCCTCCTTCTGGAAACCGCGCGCCGCTCATTATCGTGCCAGCAGTCCCTCAAACGCCGCCTGCGCCTCGTAGCGGATACGTTCCTCATCCAGCGTCAAGCAAGCCCCGTGTTTGACAACCTGCTTGCCGTTCACCCAGACATGCTCCACGTCCTTGGCCCCAGCGGAGTAAACGGTATGGGAGATATAATCTGTTCTCGGCAGGAAATGGGCTTGCTCCGTGTTCAAGGCGATAATATCTGCCTTCATGCCTGCAGCCAGCTTGCCTGTATTTTGCAAGAAGACTGATTTTGCACCGTATTCCGTTCCCATCTTCAAGGCTTCCAGTGCCGGAACCGCCGTTGGATCGCCGGATACGCCTTTATGGATCAGCGCAGCCAAACGAATCTCCTCCAGCATATCCAGGTTATTGTTGCTCGCCGGACCGTCGGTCCCCAGCGATACCACTACGCCTTTCTTCAAGAGTTCAGGTACGCGGGCGACACCGCTGGCCAGCTTCAAGTTACTGCCCGGGTTATGCGAAATTGTAACTCCGTGGGCTGCCAAGATATCGATTTCCTCGTCGGTCAAATGCACCGCATGGGCAAGCAGGGTTGGGCGGGAGAACATCCCCAGCTTCAACAAATGCTCTACCGGACGGACGCCGTAATCGTTCACGTTCTGCTCTACCTCGGCGCGCGTCTCCGACATATGCGTATGCATTGGCAAATCGAGATCATGGGCAGCTTGCACAAATTTCTCGATGAAAGCCGGCGGGCAGGTGTACGGTGCATGCGGTGACATCATCGTGGTGATGCGTCCTTCTGCCTTGCCGTGCCAGTTCTGCGCAAACGCGATCGCTTCCTTGAGCTTCTGATCTTGCTCTTCCGGGGAGCACAAACCGATGGCCCCGCGCATCAGCACGGCGCGAATGCCTGATTCCTCCACGACTTTGGCCACTTCGTCCATATGATCGTACATATCCAGGAACGTCGTCGTGCCGCCCTTGAGCATTTCCAACACGGACAATGCCGTACCGGCATACACATCCGCTGCCGTAAATTTGGCTTCCATTGGCCACATTTTCTCCTGCAGCCAGGTTTGCAGCACCATGTCATCTCCGTAACCGCGCAGCAGCGACATCGCCGCATGGCCATGGGTATTGATCAGGCCCGGCAAGAATAACAACCCTTTGCCGTCCAAAGTCTCGGCGCCTTCCACGCCTTCCGGGCGCTCTTCCCCGATATAGCTGATCGTATCGCCCTCAACGAGCATATATCCGTGAACCACAGGACGATCCGCATCTAAAACGGCAAACGTCCCGTTCTTAATTAACCATTTCCGACTCATACGTTGCTTGTTTCCTTTCCGTTTTCCAAGTAGTAAGCCAAGCTCAGCAAATCTGTGGTGAAATCAGCCGCATGAATCCGAACTTCCGGCGGAACCTTCAGAATCGTTGGCGCGAAGTTCAGAATCGCACCGATTCCGGCGGCCACCAGCTCGTCCGCCACCCGTTGGGCTTCTGTATCCGGTACGGTGATGATGCCAATGCGGATATTTTTCGCCCGAACAGTTTCCGCCAGCTCTTCGATCGGCTGAATCGTAATGTTGTTGATCTGCTTACCGATTTTCGCCGGCGAAGCGTCGAACACCGCAACAATCTTCATATTATCCTTCAAATACGCATTATAATTCGAAAGGGCTTGGCCCAGATTCCCGGCGCCCACCAGCGCGACGTTAATCTGTTGGTCCAGATTTAAAATTTGTTGAATTTTCTCAATCAAATAAGCGACATCGTAGCCGATCCCCTTCCGGCCAAAATCGCCGAAATAAGCTAAATCCTTACGGATTTGCGCCGGATTAAGATCCAGCTTCTGTCCAAGCTCCTGGGAGGACACCGTTGGCACCTCACGGCGGCTGAGTTCATTTAAAAAACGCAGGTAAACCGGCAGTCTGCGGACGACAGCGTCCGAAATTTTATCTGACTTCATGCATTGTTCCCCCTATTCTCCATTACGATCTATGAAGCGGCTTAGGCTTCGGGATTTAACCATTCCGAGATACGCGGCACCATTTGAGTTAATGGCATATGCTCCATCTTCGGTCCTGGCAATGAGTATAAGAAATATTTTCCATAATATGATTCCAGGATCCGGGTATCATAAACGATCACGATGCCGCGATCCTGCGACGAACGGACAAGTCGTCCGAACCCTTGCTTAAAGCGAATGACCGCCTGCGGGACAGACAGCTTCATGAATGGATTCTTCTTCTCCCGCTGCAGACGTTCGCTCTTCGCTTCCACCAGCGGATGGTTTGGCGGCTGGAACGGCAAGCGTACAATTGCTAAACTGGTCAGCGCCTCGCCAGGGATATCCACCCCTTCCCAGAAGCTGCTTGTCCCGAGCAGCACCGATGCGCTGTTCCCTTGGAAGCGCCGGGTCAGCTTGGTGCGGCTGCCGCTGTCCATCCCTTGCCCGATCACCGTGATGCCTTCCGCTGCAAGCCGTTCTTTCAGCGGGTCATACACCTGCCTGAGCATCTTGTACGATGTAAACAGCACTAGCATGCGCCCCTGTGTCGCCACCGCGGCATCCGCCAGCGATTGAACCAGCGTGTTAATGAAATGATCATCCCCCACGCTGCCTTTCACACTTGGAAAATCGCGCGGAATCACCAGCAACGCCTGATCACGGTAATTAAACGGCGATGGCAGCATCGCGGTGATCAGCCGATCCTCTTCCGCTGCCTCCGTCAAGCCAAGCTGCTCAATCATATATTGGAACGATTTATCTACAGATAAAGTCGCAGACGTCATGACGACGCTCTTCTTCCGATCGAAGAAAAATTGCTTCAACTGAGCGCTGACGTCAATCGGCACCGCATACATTTGCAGCGACCGGCTGCGGAAGTTCCCGTTCGCTTCCATCCAATAGACGGTATCCTCGCTCTCTAGCTTCATGAAGAAGCGAAGCGCTTCCCGTTCTCCGGCTAAATCTTTAAACAACCCGCTAATATCGGTGATCAAGCTCTCCGCTGCATAATCGTCCTGCTCTTCTCGGATTTCGGACAGAAGGCGCTCCCCTTTCCGAAGCACGTCGCCGAGACCTACATAAATTTGATTCTCTAGCGCGGTCAACGTCTCCCAATCCTTGGGCTTGCGATTCGGCAGCAACCGGTACACGAACTGTCCAGGATCACCAGGGGCGGCGTCACTGCGGTCAGGCATTAAGCTGAACAGCAACTCGCTGAGCTTGTCCCAGCTCTCCTTCACATCCACCAGCGTAGGGAAGATTCCGTCGATGACCGAACACCAATCCGAGGATTTCTCTGCGGCTGACGCTTCGAGCGTGCTGCGGAGGTTGGCCAATTGCCCCGTCTTGCTGTCTTTATACAGCCGGGTCAGCGTATGCACAACCGTAAAATACTTCATATGAATCCCCAAATGCTTGCCGGCCACATCCTCTAAATGATGCGCTTCATCGATTACTAATCGCTCGTAGCCCGGCAGCAGCTGATGCCCCGCCTGGATGTCTGTAAATAGCTTGGAGTGGTTCGTAATCACCACGTCCGCGACACCGGCTTCGTGTTTTGCGCGATGATAGAAGCATTTGCGGAACCAAGGACAGGAGCGGCCCAAGCAGGATTCCGACTCACTGGCCACTGTCTCCCAAAAATCACCGCCGCGATTGCCGAGATTCAGCTCTTCGTCATCGCCGCTTTCTGTTTGGGTCAGCCATACGACCATTTGCGCGGCCGTCATCACCTCTTCTTTAGGTGTAGAGAAGTCTTTTCTATTTATTTTATGTTCAAATTTGCGCAAGCACAAATAATGCTGCCTACCTTTAAAAACGGCTGCACGAAACGGAAAAGGCACGACCTCCGTCAACAACGGCACATCGCGCTCTCTAAGCTGTTCCTGCAGGTTGATCGTGTGCGTGCTCACCATGACCTTCTCTTCATTCTTGACGCTGTGGTAAATGGCCGGCAGCAGATATCCCAAGGATTTGCCCGTCCCAGTTCCAGCCTCAACGAGCAGGTGCTTATCTTCCTCAAAAGCTCGCATGACCTCGTGTAGCATCATGTTCTGAGCTTCCCGTTCCTCGTACTGCGGCAATCGTTCCCGCAGCCGTTCTCGGACCTGCTCCATAAACTGCTCGAAGGTCACGTTCTCCAGCGGATTACGTTCCGTGCTGTCCCTTGGCGCTTCGATGTCGAGCCAATCTTCCACCTGCAAGGCGAATTGGCGGTAGTAGACATAGCCGTCTTCGCTTGGCAAAGCTTCCCGCTCTTTTTCCTGCACCATGGCATCAAAAAACCACCCGAGATCGCTGTCCTCACCGGCAAACAGATCTGCCAAACGCTGTAAAGTCAATAGCGGCAATCGGTCACATTCCTCCAAGCATTTGAGGAAAATCAGCGCTGTCGCCAATGCGTCACTGTCCGCCTGGTGCGGACGCTCATGCTCCACCTCAAACTCCGCCGCCACCATCCCTAGCTGGTAGGAAGTCAGTGAAGGGAACAGAATTTTCAGGAAATCCATCGTATCCAGAATCCGTCCTGTAAACGGCAAATACCCCGTCTTGTCCAAGGCGCTCTGCATGTAGTTAAAATCAAACGCTACATTGTGCCCAACCAACACGACGTCGTTAAGTAGTGGAACCATCTCCACCATCACTTCGTCCAGCTCTGGCGCATCCTTCACATCCTCTTCGGTAATGCCCGTTAACCCCGTAATAAACGGAGGAATCGGTACGCCCGGCTTAACGAAGGAACGATACACCTGAGAAATTGATCGATCCGGCTCTATAATGGCAAGTCCCACTTGAATGATTTCATCAGAGGACTGGTTACCCGTCGTTTCAAAATCAAGCACAGCATATTTCATTGCAATTAGATGTCCCTTCATTCCAGTCTCTTTACAGCATAACAGAAGATAGCCAATTTGAAAATTAATACAAACCATATCTGTAATAAAAATCACAAAATAAAACAAGCGATGCGCCGCCGTAAGCGGGGGTTCGCATCGCTTCCAAAACATGCCGTAATAAGTGCGTGAATTTCCAAGTCAATGAGCGATAAATCTACAATAACGACGTCAACTCGGGACCGTAATGGAGTTTCCCTGTACTGTTCGCACAGGCCTCCAAATTGGCCAACGGCTCGGGTAAGGACGGATCATGGTGGTGAGCCAACTTGAAGTACTCTTTTGCCTTGTCAAATACGCCCTTGTGCGCCTCAATACACCCCAGCGCGTTGTAGATAATAGAACGCAGGCGCTTATTTGCAGCCTTTTCCAGCACGATCCAGAAATGCTTGGCGGCTTTGTCATATTGCTTGAGGTGCAGATGGCACATCCCCAGATAGGTCCGGGCTAACATGCTGTCCGTAAATTGCTTCACCACCTGCTCGAATTGGGCAGAAGCCTGGGGAAACATCAGCAGCTTGTAATATCCTTGGCCTTTCACAAAGGCGGGGTCATCCAATTCAGGAAGATCGGGAATTTCTCTGGACTCCAGACTTCGGAACGCATGGCGTAAATATCCCATTTTCTCCTCAAAGCTCAACCATTCCTCGATAATGCCGTCACTCATATGCTGAAGCAGGTTCCACTTTTTCGCAAGTTCCTGCTTCTGGGCTTGGCCAGCCAAGGGGTATTTCCTCGTGATTTCGTCCAACATCTCATTCATTTCCGCAAACACATGCTGAAACATCATTCGCATCCCCCCTAACGAAAATGAAATCAGTCCGAGCCTTACGTACATTTTTTGTTTCGCGGGACGATTTCATTCCGGCAGGGAGGAATTACACTTTTTGAGGGATGGATCTCTGGGGGTCATGTGGAATTGTATGTGGAATTGTATGTGAAAAATCAAGTACATTTCAGCGGTTGTTGCGGCTTACACCCCAATGTACTCGAAATTTCATGTACAATGCGGTGTTTTTGCCCTCTTGGGGCGGAATGTACTCGAAATTTCATGTACATTTAGGCGTTTCCCGGGCATTTCGCCTAATTCTATATGAAAAATCATGTATATTGGCGAGGGATTGCGAACTACAGTCAGATTATGTGCGAAAAATCAAGTACATTGCGGTGGTTGTTGTTGCTCACAGCCCAATGTACTCGAAAAATCATATACATTTCGGTGACATCAGTATAGTGTAACGCGGACACACCATATTTAAACACACCAAGGGCCCGGCAAAAATGCCGAGCCCTCCTTCTATGGCTCCTTCGTTACGCCGAAGGTGCCTTATTAAACAACCGATTTAGCGGATCATGGCGTGGAGTTCTTGATGCGCCTTTTCCACCGGCTTGTTGTTTTCGTCAACGAACACGACGGTTGGCTTGTGGCTGCGGACTTCTTCCGGTGACATTAGAGCATAAGAAATAATGATGACATTATCACCAGGTTGCACCAGTCGCGCTGCTGCACCATTCAAGCAAATCACGCCGCTGCCGCGAGGTCCAGGAATCACGTACGTTTCCAGGCGGGCGCCGTTATTGTTGTTGACGATTTGAACCTGCTCGTTCTCCAACAGATCGGCAGCCTCCATCAGATCCTCATCTATAGTAATGCTGCCCACGTAGTTCAGGTTCGCTTCCGTCACGGTGGCACGGTGAATTTTCGATTTCATCATCGTTCTATACATTACGGGTTCACCCTTTTCGTTAAAATTACGTTGTCGATCAACCGCGTTGTTCCAAATTTGACGGCAACGGCGATCAACACCCCTTTTTGGCGGCCGGCTGCATCAACACGTTCATCCTCTGCCAAAGGCGACAATTCCGGAAAATCCGAAACTTCCACATAATCGATATTCGCCAGCGGTTCAGCGCTGATCTTCTCGCGGATTTCCTCCCGCAGCTCCCCTGCGGTAACAGGAGTTTGCCCCTCTGCCTTAGCCCTTGCACCCTCAAGACTGCGGGATAAAACAAGCGCTGCCTGCCGTTCTTCCGGACTCAAGTATACATTTCGGGAGCTAAGTGCCAATCCATCAGCTTCCCGCACGATTGGACAAGGAATCACTTCGATATCAAAGTTCAAATCCTCTACCATCCGCGTAATGACCGCCACCTGTTGGGCATCTTTTTGCCCGAAATAAGCACGGTCCGGCTGCACGATATGAAACAACTTGCCTACAACGGTAGTGACCCCGTCGAAATGGCCCGGCCGGGAAGCACCGCACAGCACGTCAGTCAAACCGTCGACCTTAATGTGAGTACGGGTTGGCTCAGGATACATTTCTTCTACAGTGGGCAAAAAGACGAAATCCACACCTTCACGCTCGGCTAAGGCCAGGTCTTTCTCCGGATCGCGGGGGTAGCGTTCAAAATCCTCGTTCGGCCCGAACTGGATCGGGTTCACGAAGATGCTCAGCACCACCAGATCGTTCTCCGCCCGTGCTTTGCGCAGCAAGCTGGCATGCCCCTCGTGCAAATATCCCATCGTTGGCACGAGCGCAACTTTGATTTGCTTTCCTTCTTTCGCTGCTGTGAACCGCGCATCCTTCAACTGTTCACGGAGCGGGACAATCTTCTCAAAGGTCTTCATGACCGGACTTCCACCTTTCCTTTACCATACAAAGTTCCCAGCGATTCCTGCACGCCTTGGTCCGCGCGGAAAACATGCTCTTCTGCCGGGAACGAGCGATTTTTGACATCCGTTACATATTCTAGAATCCCCTGGCGGATCTGTGCGCCGATATCGGCGTAGGTTTTGACAAACCGTTTATCCCGGTAATCTGCCGTATATTTCAACACATCATGATACACGAGCACTTGGCCGTCACAACCGCGTCCCGCGCCAATGCCGATGGTCGGAATACTCAATTCGCGGGAGATGGCCGTTGCCACTTCCTCGGTGACCAACTCCAGCACAACCCCGAAGGCACCGGCACGTTCCAACGCCTTGGCATCCTCCATGAGCCGCTTGGCATCGGCCGCGTCTTTGCCCTGCACCCGGTAACCGCCAATCTGGTTCACGGATTGAGGCGTCAATCCGATGTGTCCCAGCACCGGTACCCCGGCTTGCACGATGGCTTGAACAGCAGGAGCGATCTCCGCGCCGCCTTCCATTTTGACGGCGTGGGCATGCCCCTCTTGCATTAAACGGCGAACGTTCCGCAACGTTTCGTCAATACTTCCGTGATATGTCATAAACGGCATATCCACCACGATGAAGGTGTGCTGCGCCCCGCGCGCAACGGAACGACTATGATATACCATATCGTCCAATGTGACCGGGATCGTCGAATCGTACCCCAGAACAACGTTGCCCAGCGAGTCACCGACCAGCAGCAAATCCGCCCCCGCTTCCTCAGCCAGTTGAGCCGACGGATAGTCGTAGGCGGTAATCATCGCGAGCGGAATGCCGTCTTGCTTCATTTTTTTCATTTTGACAATGTTTAAAGCTTGTTTCCCTGCCATGTGATCCATCTCCTTCGGTTTGGCTTTGTGCGAGTCCTCCAAAAACGCGCACAACAAAAAAAACCTTTTAGTTTGGCACTAAAAAGGTCCGAAGTCCAAAGAAGAGTGAGTTATCATCCTCGTTCTTCTGTCTCGGTCCTCTTTCGGCTCAGAGCAGAATCCAACGCAACTTGATTTGTGGTCATTCAAAACGTCGGCCGACGGTTTGAACTTTCACCACATTCATACCTCCGACAAGCACCCGGAGTGCAGTTCAGGACGATGCCGATACCGCCTCCTGTGCTCAGTATAACAAATTACGTTAATTTTTTCATCCGCCAAGTTGTACTTCTCCAGAGAAAATCGTGAAATGTTGGCCATTCTGATCCATTAAGAGCAATGCGCCGCTCGAATCCAATCCGGTTGCCGTGCCTTGGAGTACCCCGTTTGGCGTATGCACGATGATCTCCCGCCCCAACGTGACCGACAGCGCCTCCCACAAGTGGCCGATGGGCGCAAACCCTTCCTGGAAATATAGCGCATAAAGCTGCTCCAGCTCCTTGACTACTGCGCCGATCAAGCTTGTCCGATCAATCCGCTGCCCGCTTTCGATCAATAACGAGGTCGCGATGGCTTCCAGCTCCGGCGGAATGTCGGAGGCTGCCAGATTGACATCAATGCCAATCCCGGCGACGGCGTACCGGATCAGCTCATCCTCTGCCGCAGACTCCACGATAATGCCGCACAGCTTCCGGCCGCGGGCTAAAATATCGTTTGGCCATTTGATGCCGACATCCACACCCGTGACTTTCCGTATCGCGCGGCAAACCGCTACAGCGGTCAGCAAAGTCAACTGCGGTGCAATCGACAGCGGTTGGCGATCGGGACGCAGCAGCAGGCTCATCCATACGCCTTTGCCCGGCGGTGAATACCAGCGGCGCCCTTGGCGCCCGCGCCCTGCCGTCTGCTCTTCGGCAAGCACAAGCGTACCGTGAGGCGCGCCTTCCTCCGCCAACCTGCGGACTTCTTCCTGCGTGGAGGGCGTGCTGTCCAGCAGCTTCAGCCGTTTGCCAAACATCTGCGCCCCCTGGAGGGCATGCAGCAAGCCGGCATGGCTTAGCTTGTCAGGCTGCCGAGTCAACCGGTACCCCCTGCGAGGAGCGGATTCAAATTCGTAACCTTCTTCACGCAGCTTGGCGATTTGCTTCCATACTGCCGTCCGGCTGATCGACAGCCGGCGGCTCAGCTCCTCGCCAGATATATATTGCCCCGGATGCTCCAACAGCATGTCAAGCAATCGGTTTGCTTCCATCATCCTCCACCACCGTTTCCACATGTTTCAGGAGCGTTGCCCGGTCGTTGGGCAGCTCACCTGCGGCAACCGCGATCAACAGTTGCTTTAGCCGTTCGCTAAGCCAAGGGCCGCCTTTGCGGCCGGCCGCTTGCAGCACGTCGCCGCCGCTGATGGCGAGCTCCTTCAGCGTATGTACTTGCACCTCGCGGTGCCATGCCGCCGCCCGTGCCAATATCGCCTGGTCGGCCTGCCGCTTCGCATCGTCGCCTATGGCCGCTTGCACCACCGCCTGCTGGCGGTGCAGCCACCACGCGGCGGTCTCGCGGCCAAACGCGACCTGCAGGCCGATCCAGCCGCGCCGCTGCTCGCGCTCGCCTGGCGCCTCGGCCAGGATGGCTTCCCACGCTTCATCAAAGCGGACGATCCCAGCCGCCTCTTGGGCGGTCCGGTTCGGGAACGTCCAGCTTTTGAGCAGCGGGGAAGCCGCCTCGCCCGGGGCGCCCAGCGCCTGAAGCAGCAGCGACCAGCGCAGCGCCGGCGGCGCAGGCGCCAGCAGCGGCAACGCCGCCAGCAGCGCCCGGCGCGGCGGCTCGCGGTGCAGCAGGCGGCGCGCCAGCGCGGCGACGGCGCCAGCCACCGCATTGGCGCCAGCCACCACATTGGCGCCAGCCTCCGCCGCAGCGCCAAGCATCTCCGCAGCGCCAAGCATCTCCGCAGCGGGCTCCTGCGCCGCCTTCGCGTACCGCAGCAGCCCGCTGCGTTCCAGCAGGGCCAGCCCGCGCAACGGGTCTGGGCCCAGCACGATTTTTTCAAGCTCCATGCGCACGCGCTCCGTCGCGATATAGCCGAGCTTGTCCCGGCCTGCCAGGAGCGCCTTCCACAAGCTCAAGACCGGGCGGAACCCGAAGGTCGAAGCGAACCGGACCGCCCGCATCATGCGCAACGCATCCTCCGTAAACCGTTCTTCGGCATCACCCACGCAGCGGATCAGCCTCCGCTCAATATCCATCTGTCCGCCAAACGGATCAATCATCTCCCCTTCCAGCCCCCGGGCGATGGCATTCATCGTGAAGTCCCGCCGCCGCAAATCCTCCGTCACCGCATCAACGAACTCCACGGACGTGGGACGGCGGTAATCAGCGTAATCCGATTCCTTGCGGAACGTCGTCACCTCAAACGCATGATCCTCCATCATCACCGTAACCGTGCCGTGTTGAATCCCCGTCGGGATCGTGCGTTCAAACAATCGAACCACCTCATCCGGCTTGGCTGAGGTAGCAATATCCATGTCGTGGACCGGGCGTCCCATCAGTTCGTCACGGACACAGCCCCCGACAAAAAAAGCCTGGTGCCCGCCATCTCGCAAAATACGCAGCACACGTTCCCCCTGAGCCAGCATGAGGGGGTCCACTTGACTCCAGTGTTGTTTTTCGATTGCGGACACCTCCTTTCCAATCACTACAAGCATAGACAAAAAAACGGCACAGCAAGCGCAGGACTCTCCAGCCCTGCGCCGTTACGATGCTATGAACTCATTTATCAAACTTACGGTCGCCTCAACCGCAAGCCGGATTTAACGTTGGCATTGGAACATTGAGCACACGGTAATAAATTTCTTCGTACGCAGCCATCATTTTATCACTGCTGAACTCGTGTTTGGCCCGGGATAAACAAGCTTCACGCATCCGCACGGCCAGCTCCGGATTCTTAAACAGAGAAATGCAATGCGCCGCCATCTGTTTCGTATCGCCAATCGGCGCCAAGTAGCCGGTCTCCCCGTGCTTCACCAGCTCCGGAATCCCGCCGGCGATTGAACCGATCGTTGGCACTCCGCAAGCCATTGCCTCAAGGGCGACTAACCCAAAGCTCTCTTTCTCCGAAGGCAGCAGCAAGACGTCCGCCATGGAGATGACATGGGCGATATCGTCCTGTTTTCCGAGGAAATGCACCCGGTCGGCTAAGCCTAACTCCTTGATTTTGCATTGGATCTTCGGCAGATCCGGTCCTTCCCCCACAAACAACAGCTTCGCCGGTACTTCCTGACTAACTTGATAGAAAATATCCACCACATCACTCACCCGCTTCACCGGCCGAAAGTTGGAGATATGCATCAGCACTTTCTCGCCCGGAGCAGCAAAATTCGTCCGGCAGCTCTTGGCGTCGCGCGGATAGTACACCCGCTCATCCACAAAGTTATACGTCAAATCGATATCTCGCGTAATATCGAGGACCTCACGAGTTTCCCGCATCAAATCTCGGGACACCGACGTCACTGCATCACTTTCATTAATCGCCAGACGAATCAAGTCCTTCAGCGATTCATCCTGTGCCAGGACGGTGATATCGGTCCCATGCAGCGTTGTCACGACTTTAAGCGAGTCACCTACCATTTGTTTGGCGAGAAACGCGCATACCGCGTGGGGCACTGCGTAGTGAACATGCAGAACATCCAGTCCTTGCTCTTTGGCTACCGTAGCCATTTTGGTCGCTAACGACAAATCGTAAGGCGGATACCGGAACACGTAGTAATCGCTGACTTCAACTTCATGATAAAAAATATTTTTATGGTAACTCCCTAAGCGAAAAGGAACGCTATGCGAAATAAAATGGACTTCGTGGCCCTTATCCGCCAGCAACTTCCCAAGCTCGGTGGCCACAACCCCCGAACCGCCCAAGGATGGATAACAAGTGATGCCTATTTTCAAAAATGGTTCCATATGGTGGGGGCCTCCTTTATGTTTGTTCCCTCTTCCAGCTTATGAACGATGGGAGCCAAATAGATTAACTTGATATGCGGTTTTCGTCATAAAACCTTCAGCGAACGGAATTAGAGCACGCTGACCAATCAGGGAATCGCGGGCTTTGACCCGTTCCACATATCCCTGATTCAGCGGAGTTAAGGCAACGTCTTCCCCCGGTGAACCGGCTTCAAATTGAGAACGGTAACACCGGAGCGCCCGCTCCTTCTGCTCATAATTTGCGCTCACATCGACGATCAGATCCGGCGATACCCAGTCATTAATGAAATAAAAATAAAGCTCAGGCGCAGCCACCGCCGGCTTGTCCGGCATATACCGACGCAGCTTGGCGTTGAACACCGCCGCCTCCACCAGCTTGCTGCAATCGATATGATCGGGGTGACGATCATCCCAATATGGAGCAAAAACCATTCGCGGCGCATACTGCCGAATCACCTCAGTAACCGCGGCGAGCTGCTCCGCCGACCCGGTTAACCCGCGGTCAGGCAGTCCCAAATTGATGCGTGCGGCTAATCCGAGCACATCGGCTGCCGCCTCGGCTTCCTGCTTGCGCAGCACGGGATTGCCGTTAGAGGACAGCTCCGCTTCGGTCAAATCGCAGATGCCCACGCGGTACCCTGCAGCAGTATGCTTGGCAATGGTTCCGGCCATGCCGATTTCGGCATCGTCCGCATGTGCCCCAAAGATTAAGATATCCAGTAAACCGTTCATTTTGTCAACCCCGGTTTATTTTGTTCTACCAGTTCGCGCCAACCGAAGTCGCCGCGATCCAAGGCACGTACCAAGATCTCTGCCGTAGCCATATTCGTTGCAACGGGTATTCCATGCACGTCGCACAAGCGCAGAAGTGCAGTGATGTCCGGCTCATGGGGCTGTGCCAACAATGGGTCGCGCAGGAAGATGACCAGATCCATCTCGTTTTGAGCAATTAACGCCCCGATTTGCTGATCGCCGCCAAGCGGTCCCGATAGGAACCGATGGATTTGAAGCGAAGTATTTTCCATGATTCGTTGTCCAGTTGTTCCCGTGGAATAAAGCTTTTTCCCTTTGAATACATGTTCGTAGGCGATGACGAAATTCACGATATCTTCTTTTTTACGGTCATGAGCTATAAATGCGATGTTTAACATATGCCTTATCCCCTTTATTCATCCATGAAGTGGTCGAACCCGTAAATCATGCCCTTGCAGTCAATGATTTTCTTAATGGCCAAATTCACGCCCGGCATATAACCGGCACGCTCATACGAATCATGACGAATCTTCAGCGTCTGGCCAAAGCCGCCGAACACCACTTCCTGCTGTGCAAACACACCAGGTAACCGGACGCTATGTATCCGGAATCCGTTATAATAACCGCCGCGTGCACCTTCAATCGTCTCTTCCTCGTTCGGGTTGCCCTGACGAAGCTCCTTCCGGTTCTGCGCGATCAGCTCCGCCGTCTTCACCGCTGTCCCTGAAGGGGCATCCAGCTTCTGGTCACCATGGTATTCGATGATCTCCAGATGTGGAAAATACTTCGCCGCCTGCGCTGCAAAACGCATCATCAGGATCGCCCCGATGGAGAAGTTTGGAGCAATCAATCCGCCGATTCCCTGCTCATGGCACAGCTTGTCCAGTTCTTCGATCTGTTCCGGCGTAAACCCGGTCGTCCCTACAACCGGCGAAACGCCGTACCGAATCGCAAGTTCGGTGTTCGTATATGCGTACTGCGGTGTCGTAAAATCAACCAGCACCCGCGGGCTCGTCTCCCGCAGCGCTTCTTCTAAATTCGTGGTGATCGGCACGCCGCAAGCCGGAAGGCCAACCAGCGTTCCGGCATCGATGCCTTCATTGGATAAATTCACAGCAGCAACCAGTTGAAGCTCCGGGTCCTGGAGCACCATTTTGACGACTTCTCTGCCCATTCTGCCTGCGGCGCCCGCCACGGCGACTTTAATCGGTTCCGACATTCGATCTCCTCACATTCTTTACTATGATGATTGCTTCATTTGCTGCTTCAACCGCTGCTCCAACTCTTTAAGCTGACCAGCTGCACCAGCGTCCAATGGAAGGGCCGATGCGTCCCGAACCGCCTGCAGCGCAAGGTCGTAGCACTCTAATTCGCCGTAGGCGATTGCCAGCCAAACCTGCGCATCCAACGACAACGGGTCCAGCTCGACCGCACGCTTTAACATGCGGGCTGCTGGCTCAGCTGCCGCTTTCCGCTTGGCACCGGCAGCCTCCAGCTGCCGTCTGGCCATCTGCGTCAGTTCCATGGACTGCAAACGATCGTAATGCAGTTTATATTCGTCCTGCTCAGGCTCCAGCGCTGCAGCCAGACGCGCGTGTTGAAGCGCCTTATCCAGCTGCCCGCTCCGGGCACAAGTGATCGAGTAGCGATAATGGATGTCCGCGTGATCCGGCTGGACGTCCAGCGCTCGTTCGAACCAGTGCATTGCCTGTGCAAAGTCGTTTTCGTAGATGCTTCGGTAAGCTCGTTGTAAATAATCCTCCGCCTTCATATGCTATCCCCCTTTACTGTAGGGATGATCATGCTAACAGCATATGAAGATTGACCCTATTCGGTGTCCTTTTTCGTCCAACGATCCGCATCGCGGGTCGCAAATTTATGCATCACCTTATCATGGGCCTCGGTAAGATTAATCCCAAGGGAATTGGCAAAGCATATGGTAATAAACAGGATATCGCCCAATTCGAGCTCAATCGAATTTTCCGGTTCATCTTTCTTCTTTGGCTTTTCGCCAAAGGTATGGTTCACCTCGCGGGCCAGCTCGCCTACTTCCTCCGTCATGCGAGCGAGCATCGTCAGCGGGCTGAAATAGCCTTCTTTAAACTGCGAGATATAACGGTCTACTTCGCGCTGCATTTCCGCGAGAGATTTCTCATTGTTCCGATCCAAGTGCCGATCCCTCCGCTTTATGTCCCGTTTTTCCCTATGTTATCGTAAGTAGGTGACGAAAACAAATCCTTTTTTAATCGGCGAAGAAAAAGGTATACTAGGAGAGGCAGATCTATCCAATTGCCCGCAGCACAGTACATAACATAAATAACGCTAGAGACAGGTGAGGTTTTTTCATGGCATTGAGCAAATTGACCGGATTTCTAAAAACACTGCTACCCATCATGCTGGGTACGGCGATTTATGCGTTTGGCCTTCTTTATTTTATCCTACCGAACCAACTGATGGAAGGCGGGGTTACCGGTGTGACGTTGCTGCTGAACTATGCGTTTGGCATTTCGCCTTCGCTTTCCAACCTCCTGCTGAATATCCCGTTGTTTCTGATCGGCTGGAAAATCCTCGGCGGACGCTCCATTCTATGGACTGGAGTTGGTATCGGCTCGTTAACGCTCTTCCTGTGGCTGTTTGAACAGATGATCGATCATGGCTGGATATTACCGTTTGAGACACAGACAGACTATATCCTCGTCTCGTTATATGCAGGGGTGACGCTAGGGGCAGGGCTTGGCATCGTCTTCCGCTTCGGCGGCACCACCGGAGGATCGGATATTGTAGCCCGGATTCTGGGCCGCAAGTACGGGTTCAGCATGGGACAGGTCATCCTGACGCTGGACATCATCATTATCGGGTTATCGCTCTTCTATATTAGGAAGGAAAATATTTTGTACACGCTTGTAGCCGTCTATATCTCCTCGAAAGTGATCGATTTTATTCAAGAGGGCGCATATTCAGCCAAGGCGTTTACGATCATCAGCGACCATGCACCCGCGATCGCCGATATCATTACGAAGGAGATGGACCGCGGCGTTACGTTGATTCCAGCCATTGGCGCCTACTCGAAGCAAGCGAAGCATGTGGCCTACTGCGTCGTTTCCAGGCAGGAGAGTCGGAGGTTACAATCCATCGCCAAATCGGTAGATCCACGGGCGTTTATCATCATCAATGACGTCCACGATGTGCATGGCGAAGGATTTAAAGAAGATTAAACCGCACTTACCATCAAAAAAAAGCTTAAGAGGTTTAGTGTTCTCCCTTCCTCTTAAGCTTTTTTCGTAAATCCCTGCCTAAAGCCGGTACCGATTCATCTCTTCCGCCGGGCGCTGCGCTCGAACTGCAGTTACCGCTTGATCCGCGCGATACTTCCGAATTCCCGTGTAGGTCAAGGCAAGCACGATCCACAGCCCAATCAACGCACTCCAATACCACGGACTGTCCACGCCGGTAACCGGCAGGAATACAGGCTCGTCTCCCCGGCGGCCAAACAGCGCTTTGAGTTCGCCTTCTCCTTGCTCGATCGCTCCTTTCAGAGCCTTTTCATCCCAGGATTGTGCACCGCTTAGTCCTTCAGTATACGATAGCCACGACTCAAAACGGTTGATCTCGGAGGCCGGACGACGAATCACTGCAGCCGGACGCACGACATCGTAATGATCCTGCAGCGCCTGGAACGCCTTGCGCAGCCCCGCAGGTTTGCCGCCTGCACGCGCCTGTTTCATCTGCTGCAAATCATCGGACATCACCTTATAATATTGCTGCCATAAGGCCTTATCGGGATGTAGCAAACTATTGACCGCCAGCCGCAGCCGGGCTGAGGATAGCGCCCAGGCTTCAGGCTGAGCATCCGCCCTAACTAACGTCTCTTTGGTGTCCATAATCGTTTCCGCCAAGGCATGGATACCCTCTACCGAAGTTAACCCCTTAAAGGATACGCCCTCCAGCGCTTGGATTAACGCCTCCATGTCGGCCAGCGCTTCTTGGCCACTCCCTTGCTGCATATGCTCATATAGCCGTTCCGATGCCAATTCCAGCTGCTTGAGCCGCTCGCTGCGTTCCTGTTCGGACATCGCCGGCGTCCCTGCCTTGGACGTAGATGGCTTGCTCTCGGTTCCGTTCTTCACAGGCTCTGCAAATACCACCGAAGTCCATAGCAGCGTCGCGGCAAGCAAAGTCAGTACGGCTGTTGCTCCTCTCAACCAAGTTCTTCTCACGGACATCCCCTCCCTACCATCATGGTATGGCAGGCTGTCCTACGTTAGAACCCCGGCCTCAAGCGCGTTTGGCTTGTTTCAGCGCAAGCCAGCCGGCAGCAACGCTCGCTACCGTCAAGATTACGGTAAAGACCGCCACTTCAGGAACGTCATCCCACAACGTCTCCGGTAACCAGGGATAAACTTCGTAGGTATAATCCACCGTATCATTGAGCAGCGTCCAAGCACCGGCCCCAAGCAACATAAACGTCCCAAACTTGTACAATCGGACGAACAACAACGCCTCTACGGCCATCGCCAAATGGGAGGCGACCAGCATCCAGTCCTGCCACACCAGCTCGCTCCCCTGATAGGCCCCGGCGAAAATCATCGTTACGGCCCACACCCCGTATTTCACACTCGTCACGACCGCTAGCCCCTCGATCAAGGTACGGAGGCGGAAGTATTTCGCTAACTTCGACGGGAACAGCAGGAACAACAGGCTTAACGTGAAGAATAAGCTGGCGGTTGGGCTGTCGGGGACGAACACGATTTGCCAATGTGGATGATTCCGCCAGGTGTCCAGCAACTGCGCATCGTACCATATATAGCCGTAAATCGTTCCCAAGAGATTACATACGAACAAAGCCCAAAGTATGAAGCGGGAGGATAGAAACTTTGTACCCCATAGATCCGATATCTTCAAGCGCGATCTCCCTCTTTTTCTACAATAATAGTACGATAGCTTAAAAAAACCTGATCGTAAGACGATCAGGTTTTTCATTATTACTTATTTTACTGTTCTGCTTTTTGTTTCGCAAGCCATTCAGCCAAGTGGTCGATGTCTTGATCCGTCAAGCCCGCGCTGATCGCAGTATCGTACATTGCAGGCATCTTGCCATTGTATCCTTCTTTAATAATCGAAAGGATTGCGTCCTTATCATGCTTGTCACCAACGCCGCGAAGCGAAGGTCCAGCCCCGCCTTTCAGGTCAGCCCCATGGCATGATACGCAGGTCGCTTTCTTGTATGCATCCATGGCCGGATCGTCCTTATCCACGATCGCCACTTCTTCCTGACGGTTCGCATTCGACGTAGGCAAGCCCTTCTCCCGATTCTCACGGGCTTGTTCTTCCCGTTGAATATGTTCCGGTACTTGACCTGTTGCTTGCAGTTCTTTCTGGTAATGCGTCCAAGCGAAGTTCGTCAAGTAAACAACCGCGGCAATCGAAAGAAACATCAGTGTCGAGGCGATCGGACGCTTATAGAAGCGGCGTTCCTTACCGCGATCCAAAAATGGAGCGAGCAGCAAGCCGCCGAACATCACAGCCGGAATCCCCATTGTACCGAGAACGACGTAATCGCCGGAGGCATATGGATATTTCAAATATTGATACAGGAACAGGAAGTACCAGTCCGGCATCGGGATAACCGAAGCCGTCGGATTGGCCGGGAAGCCCAGCGGAGCCGGTTCTGATATAGTCAGCGCCAGGAATCCAACGAGTACAACAACGCCAACCATCCATTCCTTCAGCAAAAAGTTAGGAATGAACGCTTCCGACTTGCCGGGATACGCCGTATAGTCCGGAGGCGCTATAAAGCCCTTGCCCTTACGGACGCGGGAGTCGCCGACATATACGACCTTTTCCTTCGAATTGTCATGATGAGCCATGTCCTTTTTGCCCCCCTTCTCTTATAGAGGTCTTTCGAAACTATTTTCAATTCAATTGGATCAGCTATGTCCCACGCTTCTTATAGCGGACCGGAAATCCCTTGTCTGCGGATCATGATAAAGTGACCTACCAGGAGGATCAGCAATACCGCAGGCAGGAAGAATACGTGAATGGCAAAGAACCGAGTTAACGTTTCCGCCCCTACAATCGTTCCGCCTTGCAGCAATTCCTTAATAACCGGACCCAACACCGGTACAGAGTTGGCAATTTCCAACGTTACCTTCGTTGCGAAATAAGCTTTGTTATCCCATGGCAGCAGATATCCCGTCAAACCAAGACCGATCATGACGAAGAAGATCAGCATACCGACTACCCAGTTCATTTCGCGTGGTGCCTTGTAGGAACCGGTGAAGAAAACGCGAAGCGTATGTAGAAACATCATCACGATAACCAAGCTGGCTCCCCAGTGGTGCATCCCGCGGACAATCTGGCCAAAGGCGACCTGAGTCTGCAAGTATTCTACACTGGCATAAGCGTTAATAATATCGGGAACGTAATACATGGTCAAGAACATCCCCGATAAGATCTGGATTACCGTAATAAAGAACGTCAAGCCGCCGAAGCAATACACAAACGCGGAGAAGTGATGCGCAGGGTTCACGTGCTCCGGAACCTCGTGATCGGCTACATCGCGCCAAATCGGCGTGATATCAAGACGTTCGTCAATCCAGTTGTATACATTCTTAAACATCCGTATCTACGCCTCCTTATTTCACGATGGTGTTCGGGATGATATCCCCCAGATAAACCCAGTCATCCTTGATCATAACCTTGTACTCGTCAAGCGGCTTCGACGCGACCGCCAGCTGCTTACCTTCTTTGGTGTAATGTGCACCGTGGCATGGGCAGTGATATTCATCTGGGAAGTTCTTGTCGTTATTCCAACCAACCGTACATCCCAAATGTTTACAAATCGGTGAAAGCGCATAAATTTTGCCGCTTTCGTCTTTGCGAATCCAAGCCGTCAGGGAAGCTGTGCTTAAGTACCAACCGTCTTGCTGCTTGAGCTCGAACGAAAATTCCTGTGGTTCGTTGGTAATTTTGCTCACTTCCACAACTTTAACGAAGGTCCCTTCGCCTTTCTTATGCAAAATCGGATCAACCGCAAAACGAACCATAGGAAGCGTCACCCCACCCACCATGAATGCTGTGGCGCCCCCTAGCGTATATGTAAGAAATTGCCGACGGGACATCTCTTTGCGAATAGGCGGTTTGTGCGAGGATTCCTGCTGGTCATGCTGATTGCTCATATGTCTTCAACCCCCCTTGTCAAGCAATTGTTTCCGTGCGTTTCAATGATAATTATCACAACATCGCGTAAGACATATTAATAATATATTAGCGTTTTAAGAGCGTCAAGAATTTGACACATTTTTTTGACCCGCAAAAAGCTTGTCCCACTTGAAATTGTCGATATTTTGTCACAATCACCACCGCTATTGAGCTTGCCACATTTCTTGGACTGCCGCCTTCACTCGTGCCGCAGCTCCTTCCTTCGAATCCGCCGCAAAACGGCCTGGCGTCACGATTAAATCCGCCTCTGGAAGCCCCGCATCTCCCCATTCAAAATCAGCTGAGATGACCACAGCGTACTTAAATCCGCTGCTCTTGACATTTCGGCACAAATCGTTTAAGTTCTGCGCCATATCCGGCGTCTCGTATTGATACGACGGGTATGTCACGACCCTTCCCTTGAAAGGGATTTCCACCCAATCAAGGATATCTCTCAGTCTTTCCAACTTTTCGGTGACTTCATACGGACGTTCTTGTCCAGATAATCCTGTGACCGGAATCAAGCAGGTATCCAGGTATGGGCTAAGCTCTTCCCAAGCGGAAGCTTCAATTTCACTAAATTTCATGTTGCATCCCCTTCTTCGATCAATGTCTTCCCATTATAAACAGGGATCATTGACAAATCCATCCTTCATCTCCTTCACAAAAAAACCGTCCCATCCGTTCGTATTGCTGTGAACAGATAGGGCGGTTTGCTTTTAGCGTTCTTCCAGTGTTTTCAGTTCATCCGTCAGGAGCCGGAAGGCAACCTCGTCGCCATTCGCCAAGGCGGTGTCAATCTCGTTGTAGATCTGTTCCGAGCGATGCTTCCGGAGCGCTTCGTCCCATATCATTTCCGCCGCCAATCCAAGCATTGCTTCATAAGTAACCTTCATCTGATCCATAGGATGCACCTCCAAACCATCGTTACATTGAATATTGTTCTCCATACCGTCACACATCTCGTAGATTCTGTCACTTCAACAACCTGCTCATACTTAAAGATATTCACTGATATCTTCGCCGATATGGGACGTTTGCCCCCCATTCTCATGAATATGTCTGTGCCTAGCGGCATTCGCGGAACTAGGTCTAACCCTTATGGATTTGCTGAACCGCTTGCTTTCCGAACGGGGAAGCCTGCACATATCGTTCGCGCTGCTCGTCTTCTCCGAAGCGCACCATTCCGAGATGAAGCATCATCTGCAGGATCCGCTCTTCAAAGATCGAAGCTGGGGAGTCGTAGAAGAACGGCTTGATCAGCGGCTCCACTCGTTCGAAGAGCGAGGAAACCGTCACCCATTCTTTCGAACAACAGACAATCCAGTAGACGAGGGACAGCAAATTGGGAATTGGTCCTTTATATAATCTTAACCAAAAGCGAACGAACTGGATCATCGGTTCCTTTCGTTCCTCCGTCAGGTAGGCCACTCCCGTATCCGTCAGTTCCAATCGATGGTTGTTCTCTTGAATGAGACGGGAATGATAGGCATAGTCGTAGAGCAGCGCAAACCGATTGGGATAATCCTTAAAACGGCGGCCATACCCGAAACGCCACCCTCTGCCTACCAGCCCCTCGGAGACGTGCAGCGATTCCATAATCTGTGACTGATTTCTCCGATACATCACACCTTCGCTATTTAGCGGAATGTCATGCTTGGACACGTATTGCAGGAAGAGCAACAGGTCGGCGGATAACATCTCCGGCTCCTCCCGGTACATCGGCGGTTCGGCGGCGGCCGCCTTCACCTCGGCAAGAAACCGGCGCTCCAGAGCTTCGCGGAACCGCTGCTTCAAGTCCTCCGGAACCACAAATAGATAGCGAGTTTGCTGGGTGGTCCCATTAAACAACCAACCCTGTTGGCGAAAACGGGTGATCATCTCCCGCGGACTCTCCCGCTCCTTGGCATCTTCCGTAAAGCGCGAGCCCTGTGCACAGGCAACCAATTCCTCCAGACTGAACTGACGACGACCATCAAACAGCAGGGTGTTCAGGAAGCGCAAATCCTCCATACTCATGCTGCCGATATACCGCTCAATAAAATCCCGGCGCCCTACCGTCTGCAGGATGGATTGAATCAGTTCATGCTTCGAGTGCCCGCTGCATTCACAGCGGTAATGATCTGCTATTCTGCTAAGTTGTCCGATATCGGCATAAGTGAGCATATCCGCAAGATTCATAGTTTTACCGCCTCGCCGTTTTAATCCCATTATGGGAAGGTTTTCCGGCGTTTATTCCCTGAAAGCAAAATTATTCCATGAATTAAGCAAAAAAAAAAGAAACCGGCCTAAGGCCGATTTACTTTCGTTCCTGGACGCTTTCCTGCAAATGACGCGTGCAATTATATAGACGCAGGTCCCAGGCTTTCTCATTTTTCTCCAGGATGGTGAGTGATAAGTTGCCGATGCGCTCCTGGCATCTCTCCTGATACAAGGCAATGTATAACTGAGCCAACAAGCCGCCGTGGGTCACAACCAGGATGTTATTCGACGGGTAACGCTCTGCCAAATCGGACATAAACGACAAAGCCCGCTGACGAATCTCCCCATCCTTCTCCTGTCCGAGTTCATGGCGATCCCAATCTTTCCCCCATAAGGCTTCCCTCTCCGTTAACGTCAGCCCCTCGACCTTACCAAACGACCGTTCCACCAACCGCGGGTCCGGATCGTAAAGCGGAATCCCCAGCGTTTCAGCGATGATTGAACCGGTCTCTCGCGCCCGAGACAACGTGCTCGTCAGGACGAAATCCCAGCGGTATTCGTTCTCCTCCTTCAATCTTCTGCCGAGCAACTTGGCTTGACGCCGTCCCTCATCGTTTAACGGAATATCGCTTTGACCTTGAATTCTTCCGATAGCGTTCCAATCAGTGAGTCCGTGGCGAATTAACCCAACGAGCATAATCATCCCCCTTTAGATAGTAAAAACGCCCCGCCCGCTCCGAAAGCGGGAGAAGCGTTAGGACCCAAGTTTATCTTTTGGTTCGGCGCAATCCCTTCCAGGAAAAGAGCGCCAGCAGCATACCGCCCATGGATAGATACATCCAGTATTGCGGATAGGCCGGACTCATTGGTACCGCAAAAGGCTCGACTATCCCCCGGGATACGCTGGTTAAGGCAATGGAGAACTCCTCATACGTATCCGACTCCGATCCCGCTACCACCACAGCAGTTGGGAGGATCCCGGTCATCGGTTCCGCGCTTTCCTGATCCGTCGTAAAATGATCCATCAGCAGGAACCCGAAGCTAATCACGAAAATCGCAAGGAAGCTGGCGGCCCAAAAAACCACCCGCCGCCGAATACGACGGGTCACGCCGCGCTTCACATCAGGAGCCAACCAAGGCGATTCGGCATAAATCCGATCCATCACTCGCCGATTGACCGCTTCCGCTTGCTCCTCTGTCACTTCGATCGGTATGTACTGCAGCATGTCCAGGCATTCTTCCCATTGTTGGTATTCGCCCGCGCAAGACTCGCAGCCCAAAAGATGCTGTTCCAGCATTATCCGCTGTGGGTGTTGTTCGGGCAGGTCCCGTAACAATCCGAACAATTCTTGGGCCTCTTTACAATTCATCTGCTTTTCATCCCTTCGTAATGCTCGTAGATGGGTTCATAAAAGTAGGGTTCAAGCTGACTCTTTACACTGCTGCGCGCTCTGAACAATAGCGACTTCACGGCACTGACGCTTTGTCCCAGTATGTTAGCGATCTCCTGATAATCCAATTGATCGTATTCACGCAAGATCAAAGCTGACCGTTGCTTCTCCGGCAAATTGTTGATCGCTTCTCTCACCATGCCCACTTTCTCGCTCCGTAATACTGCTTGCTCCGGAGCGACCTCGCTGGGGGCTACGGGGATAATCCCGCTTTCCTCCAGGGGGACGTTGCCGTTTCGTTGCTTGCGGAGCTCACTGAGCACGGTGTTACGGGCAATCGTGTACAACCAGGTTGAGAATGAAGCATCCAGCTCTCTAAAGGAATGCAAGCTGCGAAATGCTTTATAGAACGTTTCCGAGCATAAATCTTCAGCAAGCAGCTCTAAATGAGCGCTCTTTAACATGTGGTACACGAAAGCTAGGATCTTCCGCTGATACCTTCGCATCAGCTCCGAATACAGTTCCGTGTTACCTTCCTTAATTTCGCGAATCATTTGGGAATCCGTCATTTGGGTGCGATCCTCCTCGCGCTTCCATAGGCCATCTTCCCGTTCGATTCTTTCCTAAATAATTACCGAACAGGGGCGAAAAAGTTGCGGTGATCTATGTAACATATACTAAAAAAATAAAATCAACAAAACAGCAAATTAACAGCATAGCCAAACATTGAGGATATTATACCATAGGAGTAGGAATTAAAAAAATATGCGTTCACGTATTATCCATGACAAAAGCCAAAGAAATTCGAATTCCACTTACCATATAGTCCACAAATTCCCACCCCCTTGCCTGAAGGCAAGGGGGTGGTCTGTGTATTGTGTATGGGATTGAAACGCTCAAATCGTGTTTGTGTCGGCATCTGTTTGCGCATATAACTGCGCCGCCGCTTGGCGAACGTCATCCGCTAGGGTGATGGCGGAAATCACGGCAACACCATCAGCCCCGGCGCGGATGACGTCGCGGGCCGTTTCAACCGTGATGCCGCCGATGCCCACCAGCGGCAAGGTGATCCCGCGATCGCGCAGCTCGCGGAGAATCGCCGGCCCCTGCGGCGCCTTGGCATCCGCCTTCGAGGCCGTGGGGTAGATCGGCCCGATTCCGAGGTAATCGGCGCCATGCCGCACGGCGGCCTCCGCCTCGGCGAACGTGTGCGCGGAGACGCCGAGGATGCGGTCGCCGATCCGGGCGCGAACCCGCGCGGCCGCCTCGTCCTCCTGACCGACATGCACGCCGTCGGCATGAATCGCAAGGGCCAGTTCCACGTCATCGTTGACGAGGAACGGCACGCCCCTCCGGCGGCATGCGGCCAGCAGCTGGGCGGCTAGCGCCCGCAGCGGCTCCCCGGTGAGCGCTCCCGGTCCCTTCTCGCGGAACTGCACCAGCGTCACGCCGCCGTCCAGCGCCGCCTCCAGTACGCGAAGCGGATGGTCGCGGCAGTTCGGGCTGCCGAGGACCAGATACGTGCGCAGCAGCTGGCGCATCCGGTCTGCCGCAATCCGCCCGCTTCCAACTCCGCCGCTCATCGGGACGCTCCTTGCAGCCGGCGATAGGCAAAATGGTTGGTCGGGCCGTGCCCTTGCCCCAATCCAAGCTCATGTTCAATCGCCGCTTGAATGAAAGCACGCGCAATTCGCACCGCGTCTAAAGTCGGCGTTCCCTTGGCAAGCTCCGCCGTTAATGCCGCCGAGAATGTGCAGCCCGTGCCGTGCGTATGCACAGTGGGGATTCGCCGCTCCACCATTTCGGTGAAGGTGGTGCCATCATAATATAAATCCACAACCTGCTCACCGGTATCGGCATCATGCCCGCCCTTAATGACAACCTGTTGCACGCCGTAGGCACAAATCCGTTTTGCGGCCTTACGGCGGTCCTCCATGCTGCGGATAGACAGTCCGGACAGCACCTCCGCTTCGGGAAGGTTCGGCGTCACGATGTACGCCAGCGGCAGCAGCTGTGAGCGTAACGCCTGCACCGCTTCCGTCTGGAGCAAGGATGCGCCGCCTTTAGCGATCATCACCGGGTCAACAACGACCCGGTTCCAGCTGAACGCGCGGATTTGCGCGGCCACTGCTCCGATGATTTCGGCGCTGAACAGCATACCGGTCTTTAGCGCATCTACACCAAGGTCAGAGCCCACCGCTTCGATTTGCTCTGCCGCGGCTTCCGGCGGCAACGGGTAGACGTTGGAGACGCCGAGCGTATTCTGAACCGTCACAGCGGTAATCGCCGACATTCCGAAAACGCCCAGCTCCTGGAACGTTTTCAGATCGGCCTGGATGCCAGCCCCGCCGCCGCTGTCCGATCCGGCAATCGTTAAGGCCCTGGCGATCTGGCTCATCCGACCCACCACCCGCCGGCTCCGGTCGCCTGAAATTCACGCACCGCCGCGTGCCCTTTGAGCGAATGCGGGTGCAGCTTTGCCAGCTCGTCAAGGAACGCGATCTGGAAGCTGCCCGGGCCGGCCGAAGCCGTCCGCTCGGCAGCGCGGGACGCGGCAGCGCCGTAAAATGCCAGCCCGGCCGTGCCGGCCAGCAGCAGATCGCGCTCCACCGCGGCGAAAGCCCCCAGCACCGACGTCAGCAGGCATCCCGTGCCGGTCACTTGTGTGAGCAGCGCGTCCCCGCCGCTCACGATCCGGCACTTCAGCCCGTCGGTGATGACGTCTTCACGGCCGGTGATCGCCACGACCGTGTTCAGCGCCCGCGCGGCCCGCACGGCAAGCTCGGCCGCCTCGGCGCTCGCGGAGTCGCCGGCGTCGACGCCCTTGATCTCGCGGGCTTCGCCAACGAGATGGGCGATCTCCGCCGCGTTGCCGCGCACGAGCGCCACCTTCACCTCGCGCAGGATGCGCAGCGCCGCCTCCGTCCGGAAGGCGGTCGCTCCCGCGCCCACCGGATCAAGCAGCACCGGCACGCCGTGGGCGTTCGCCGACTGGCCGGCAAGGACCATCGCCTCCACCTGCGGCGTCGACAACGTGCCGATGTTGAGGACAAGCGCGCCGGCGATCTTGGCCATGTCGGCCACCTCCTCCGGCGCATACGCCATGACCGGCGACGCGCCAAGCGCGTACAAGCCGTTCGCCGTAAAATTCGTAACGACCACGTTTGTGATGTTATGAACGAGCGGTTTTGTATTTTGCACCTTTTGCAGCACTTGGGCTAGTTCTTTTTCCAGTACACTCATGTAGGTTTAACCTCTCTTTCGATCATTTGGCTTGTATCGATGGATCAGTAGCTTGGCGCGAAGTTATGGCTGAAGCACCGGCATCGCCACCGGCCAATCTTCCAACCGATAAGCCATGTCCCAGAAGAGATATTCCAGCTGGCAGCTCTGCATAAAGTGGTCGACCATGCGTTGGCGCTCCGCCGGATTGGCGGTTTCCGCCCATTGATCCAACGCCTGTTTGAACTTCTCTGTGACACCTCCTGCACGTTGACCGTAGAAGGTGATCCACTCATAGTACGGATGCTCCGGCGTCGGCTGCACTTCCTCAAGCAGCTTCTGACCAATCTCCAGATACGTCCACGGACAAGGCAGAAGCACGGCGTAAATTTCCCCCAAAGTTCCTTCATGAGCTACTGTCAGCATATGACGGATATAATGATGCGCCGATGGGGCCAGCGGAAAGCCTTGCAAATCTTCAAATTTCACCCCGGCCACCCGGCAAAAATTGTGATGCGGATGAATCTCGCTGTTGAGAATAAAATCGATTTGTTGGTTAAACACCGCGATCTCCTCGCGGGTCTGGCACTTGGAAATCGCAATCCCGTAAATTCGCATATACGCATTCAGATACTCAAAATCTTGCTTGACGTAATGAATGAGTTGTTCTTTCTGTAACCGGCCTTCCGCAATACCTCTGACAAAGGGATGATCAAATATCGCTTGATAAATTCCGTCCGCCTGCCTACGCAACTCTTGAGAAAATCCCAAATTCTCCACCTCCACATATTTTGGCTAGGAAATCCTCTGAGAGGACAACAGCAAACCGAGCTGCCAGAGCTAGAGTGAAAGGCTGGGCGGGGCCCAGCCCCTCCTCATCAAACCGTACGTGAGG
>NZ_JAWDJI010000100.1:0-379 GCF_032465655.1 Paenibacillus sp. 3LSP
GTGGGTGTAGGAATTGGAAAAAGCGGATATAGAAAAAGAGCTTCTCCCTTGGTAAAGTGATGTTTGACGCACAACACACCAAGAAGGAGGAAGCTCCTGTGAGCCACTTTACCACAATAATGCCGACGATGAAAGAGATTGAGCAATGGATTTTCCGGAAAATGCAGGAGGAATTCGCTCGTGCGATGAAGCAGGTACTGGAGGCGCTGGATCAGCAGATCCTGGAGCAACGGGACCGAGAGCGTTATCGAGTAAAGGACGAGCGTGAAACAAGCGTCAACACAGTGTTCGGGAATGTGCGCTTTAAGCGGAGATTGTACTGTGACCGTAGAAGCGGCAAACACGTGTATCTGCTGGATCAGCTGTTGCAATTCGAAGG
>NZ_JAWDJI010000101.1:0-11306 GCF_032465655.1 Paenibacillus sp. 3LSP
ATTAGGCACGCCGCCAGCGTTCGTCCTGAGCCAGGATCAAACTCTCCAATAAAGTAGTGTTTGACTTGCTCATTTAGAAAAAACTGACGAGATCGGATCGAATTTCAAGGCCGAAGTACACCGGTTTGAAATTCATCCTTTAATCTCAATTTATTACTCACTCGTTGTTCAGTTTTCAAAGATCAAACTTTCATTTCGTCGCCGTTCTTTGTTTCAGCAGCGACCTTTATAATATATCACAGTGTCTTTTCTTTAGTCAAGACCTTTTTTTTAAAAATCATCATCGGAAGGTCTTGTCCAGCTTGTCCTCTCGGAGAAGCGATTTATAATGTACCACAGAAATTGAAGCTCCGTCAACTCCTAGATCATGGTTAATTTTAGGCCAACCAACAGCGCGACGCCGGGAAGTCCAAGAACCAATACCGTGCTTAACGTCACCGGATTTAACGGGATATACACTTCGGTTAATAAACCGGAGAAATTAATCACATAAAGGCCAAGCGCCGCAAGCACAACATGTAACCCCAAACGGGAAAGCCATGCTAAACCGATCTTACGCGAAAATAAAATGTACAGTAACAATGCCGATGACACAACTAACGTACCGATCAGTACCAGCTTCATTTTCACTCACCTCATAATCAAATGGTCTTGAGCTTAGCCAAAATATGAACCATTCCGAAAGGCATCCCAATCGACCTTCGCCTGCTTCGCCGCCTTCAGTTGAATTTGATACCTGCGTTCAGCCGCCTCCAGGGTGTAGATCGCCACGTCCACTTCATCATGCCCTACCGCCTCCTGAAAAGCGATGCTGGCCCGCTCCCACTCTTTTAATGCGTTGATCACTTCTTCGTACAGTTCTCGCTTATATGCCATCGCATCTTTCCTGTGAGCCAGGTTTGAGCGCCCTACTCCCCAGCGCTTCAAGATCTTCAAGCCAATCGCCTCCCCATCCGTTTTTTACTTCATGTGTATCGGGGAAAGGACAAACTTAGAACCTTCGCATCGTCGAAAAAAGCAAAAAGAACCTTAAGCCCCAACGGAATTCAGGGCTTAAAGTTCTTTCGTTTCAAGCGATAGAAAAAAGACTAATTAATTTCTCGGCGTCCTTCTAACGCCTTGGATAATGTCACTTCATCCGCATACTCCAAGTCGCCGCCGACCGGCAACCCGTGGGCAATCCGGGTGACGCGGATGTCAAAGGGCTTCACAAGACGGGAGATATACATCGCCGTCGCTTCCCCTTCAATGTTCGGGTTAGTTGCCAAGATAAGCTCCTTCACTCGTTCATCACTTAAGCGATTCAGCAGTTCCTTCAGCCGGATATCATCCGGACCTAGGCCTTCCATCGGCGAGATTGCCCCTTGCAGCACATGATAGTAACCATCAAACTCCTTCGTCCGCTCCATGGCGACCAGGTCCTTAGATTCCTGCACAACGCAAATCACGGAAGCGTCCCGCGTCTTATCCTGACAAATCCGGCACGGATCCGTATCCGTGATGTTACAGCAGATAGAGCAGTAATGAAGGTTCCGCTTCACGCTGACCAGCGCTTTAGCGAAATCAATGACATCATCTTCCTTCATGTTCAGCACATGAAAGGCCAATCTGGCTGCCGTCTTCGGCCCAATACCAGGCAAATGAGTAAAAGCATCGATCAGCTTCGCGATCGGTTCGGGATAATACAATGGGGCCTTCTCCTTCAGTTCCTAGAATTAGAACAGGCCTGGAATTTTGATTCCGCCTGTAAATTTGCCCATATCTTGGTTTGCCAATTCTTCCGCCTTCGTCAAAGCGTCATTCACTGCAGTCAACACCAAGTCTTGCAGCATTTCCACATCGTCTGGATCTACTGCTTCCGGTTTGATCGTCAAGTTCAGTACTTTTTTGTGACCGTTCACTTGCACGGTAACGACTCCGCCGCCCGCACTGCCTTCTACGGTTTTGTTGGCCAGTTCTTCCTGTGCTTTGAGCATTTGCTCCTGCATTTTTTTCACTTGTTTCATCATTTGATTCATATTGTTCATCTGCTTCACATCTCCTTAATTTGGTCTACATGCACATCATGCAATAAATGGAAAAATATAACCACAATCTGGTGCCTATCTCAAGCCATTCGTTGGGTTATTCCTTGATGACGACCAGATCATCCCCAAACATATTTAGCGCTTCGTCCACCCAAGGTTCCTTCCCGGATCCAGACGCGCCTTCCTCCGGTGGATGCTCCAGCTCGAACGGTTCACCGTCTGACCGTTCGCCCGCCCCTTGCAGCGCATCGTTCCAATCCTTCAGCATCATGGTGACCAAGTGATACGGTCTGCCCAGTTGACGCTCCAGGACCGCTTCAATGACTTGTTTATTGGCCGGCTTCTCGGTGGTCTCCCGGTGAATATCATTCTTAAACGCCACCAGCACATTATCTTCCAGAATGGATACAGGCTCTCCGTTCACAAACCACGCATGGACTGTAATTTTGGCATCCTTGACAGCCTGGAGTACTTGATTCCATTTTTGCTGGATGTCCAAGAACTCCGGGCTATTGCGGTTGGCTAGATAATGATCCATCCCTGCGGGGATTTTGGCTTTCGAGGCGACGCGCGGCGCAGGGCTTCGCGATGGGCGATTGCCTCCAGCCCCCGCGCCCGAGGCAGAACCACCGGCGGCAAGCCCGCCTTGCAAAGCCCGCTCCAGCTTCGCCTCCAAGTCTGCAAGCTGGCGCCGCAGTTGTTGGACCTCAGCAGCATCAGCGGATGCTCCGCCTCCCGTTCCAGCACTGCGAGCCCCTGCTGGGTGCTCTTCGGCGCCGTCTTTGCCAAACGTACAGATCTTCAACAGAGCAACCTCAAACAAAGTCTGGGGCTGCACGGCATATTTCATTTCGGTCTGATAGTGGTTCAGCGTATCGATGATTCGGAACAGCTGCGATTTGGAGAAGCCCTCGGCAATCTCCGCAAAATCCTGTGGATCCAGCACACGTTCCGTCAACTTGTCCGCTTGCGGCACCATTTTGACCATCAGCAAGTCACGGAAATAGTAAAGCAGGTTCTCCATGCACTTGTCTGCGCTTTTGCCTTCCTGCATGAAGCCGTCGATCATCTGCAGCATCCCGCCGATATCGCCGTCAAGCAGCGTTTTGGCCAGCTCGGCAAACTGCCGGGAGGCGATGCCGCCGGTCATGTCCAGCACCTGCTGATAAGAGACCTTGCGCCCCGAGAAGGAAGCAATTTGATCCAAGATGCTTAACGCATCCCGCATCCCGCCGTCAGACAATCGGGCGATATACTCGATGGCTTCCTTCTCCGCTTCGATGCCTTCTTGCTCGCAGATCATCTGCAGCCGTTCGCTTTGCTCTTCCAACGATACCCGGCGGAAGTCAAAACGCTGACAACGCGATATCACCGTAGCCGGCAAACGATGCGGTTCAGTGGTTGCCAGAATAAACATGACGTGTGGAGGCGGCTCCTCTAAAGTCTTCAGCAACGCATTAAACGCTTCCGTCGTTAACATATGGACTTCATCGATAATATAAACTTTCTGCCGCACTTCCGTAGGGGCATATTTCACTTTCTCGCGCAAATCGCGGATTTCTTCAACCCCCCGGTTGGAAGCGGCGTCAATCTCAAGTACATCCATGACAGCACCGGCCGTGATTCTCCGGCATGCATCACACTCGTTGCAGGGTTCTGCTGCGGGTCCTTTTTCACAGTTGACCGCCTTGGCCAAAATTTTGGCCGCACTGGTCTTCCCGGTTCCACGCGGACCGCTGAACAAATAAGCGTGCGACAGCCGCTGTTCACGGATCGCATTCTGCAATGTGCGAATGATATGCTGCTGCCCCACCATGTCTTGAAACGACTGCGGCCGCCAAGCCCGGTACAGCGCAATATGCTCCATTCTGCGGCACCTCTTTCTTTCCTTAAACGACGGTTGTCGTTCCCTTATTATACTATAGCCTTTTGGTCTATGTACAAAAAAAACACCCCTGTCCGCAGACAAAGATGTATTCTGATCCAATATGTACCGTGCACCTGTTATCGATCATTGCGATCCGAGCGGCACCTTTACGGCAAGACTCGGGACAGGCTGCCCTCCGGCACAGGAGTAGGACTGCTTATGGCTGCTTCCTTCCGGACCTGACCAGGTTCACAGGTACTCCTTGCGGAGGACCCGTCCGTCAACGTCTGCCGTAAAGACCGGCCTCACATCGGCAAGACCTCTAACAGGACTTCAACCTCGCTATAGCGGATTGCGAGTTACAGGGCACCGCTACCTCCCCATCTAGCACGGTGAAACTAAGTATAGCTCATGCCTGTCTAAAATGCAACCGGAGGGAAGAAGTTGGCGGATTTGCCTTGCTTATGCCTCGACTATCACTGAGTTGTGCGCGCGCTCTCATGCAACTCTAGTTATATTTTGCTATATTAATAGAATAAGGAAATGGGAAAATTGAAGTGAGTGAGAGAGGGGAAACAAATGAAAATAATTGGGAAGCTCTTGCTGAGCATCGCCCTGCTAGCTGGCGGCTTGGTCGGCTTGCAATCATCCCGGGTTGAAGCGGCATCCCCGGTTCGAATTTTGCTGGACGGATACCCGCTGGATTTTGCAGGTGAACCCATGATTGTAAACGGCACGACGCTGGTTCCATTCCGCTCCATATCCGAAGCGCTTGGCATCAACGTCACTTGGAACCAAGCTTCCAAAACGATTACCGCGATTAAAGGCACAGGCGCTGAAGCTATTCATGTTCAGTTAACGCTGAACAACAAAACGGCCAAAGTGAACAGCACCTCCGTGCCACTGGCAGTTGCGCCCCGGTCCGTTGGAGGCAATACCCTGATTCCGCTTAGCTTCTTCAGTCAGCAGTTTGGGGCCCAGGTCGGGTGGGACCAATCTTCTCGGACCGTATCCATCGCCTCCCCGCAAAAACGGATGTATACGCTGGGGTTCTATGCTATTTCCTCCTTCTCAGATGTTGGAATGATTCCGAGTCTGGACGCTGTTGCTTTCGGCTGGAGCCGGATCAACGAGAAAGGAGAGTTTACGCAAACGGGGGATGTGTTTAGACTTCCGCAACCCGCGGGCAACGTGACGGCAGATAGCCTCGTAAATGAAGCGGCATCGGCACGTACCTTGCCTTATTTGATGGTCTTCGCCAGCGATGGAAAAGGCGAATTGACCCGGATCTTGGAGGATCCAGCCCTACAGCAGCAGGCGATAACCGATATGGTGAATGCTGCTACTGCGAAGTCATTTCAAGGGATTATGCTCGATTTCGAGGGGCTTGGCTTAACGACAGAGAAGACGGCAACGCGGCAAGCTTTTAACAACTTCGTCAAAGAATTGTCAAAACAAACCCGGGCGGCTGGCCTCAAGTTGTCCTTGGCGCTTCACCCGCTGAACTCATCCTATCAAGGTTATGACTACAAAACGCTGGGAGCGCTGACGGACGAAATCGTGATCATGGCTTACGATTATCTCCAAGGAAACAATAGCGGCCGGCCGCAACCCGCAGACAAAGTGGACGAAGCGATCCGCCTGGCTCTGAAAGAGACAAGCGCCAGCAAGCTGCTCCTGGGGCTAAATATGGACAGCGAGGACCAGAACACCGTCAAAACGCTGATCGGACTGGCGAAACGCTATGATCTGAAGGGCATCGCCCTATGGCGCCTCGGCATCATCAAGAGCGAAGAATGGAATGGTTTGAAGGAAACTGTGGAGTTTAAGAAGTAAGTTATTCCTCATTAGGCAGGTTGGAGATGAAGAGCGGACCGTTGTCGGCTATCGTCTCCGACCTTTTTTTAGTTTGTACGCTCGTCGCCACCCCCGATCACAATCGCCAACCGGCTGATTATACGCCACTTTCCGTCATCCGATCTCTATCGCAACAGTGAACCAGCCGAAAGGTACACCGCGCCGCCCCTGACCTCCGCCCCCAGATCGCACATTGCCCCGCTTAAATGCAAAAGTACAGTTCATTTCGCCAATTTCACACCATGTTGCCGTTTTAACTGCAAAAGTGCAGTCCATTTCCGCCTTCTGCGGCCAAATCGCCGCTATGCCGCCTTTTTGAACTGCACTTTTACATTCCATCATGCCAATTCCCTCATTCTCGCGCTTGCTCAACTGCACTTTTGCATTTAGCAACAGCGGATCCACTCCCACTCACCAATCGAACGCATCCCAATCCCGCCGAATCACCTCGTACATCCGAACCCGACCTGATTCACCGCTGGAACGTGCCTGCAGCCAACCCAGCTCACACAACTGCTGTAAATATCGCACCGCCGTTCGATGATTTACACCAAGTTGCGCCTCAACATCCTTCGGACGAATGGGTCTGCCTAACTGAACGGCCTGCAATAATGTTGATTTCAGCGCCAGCTTGGGAAGATCCGCCTGTTGCCCAGACACCTCAAATCGGCTCAATAGCATGCGAAGCAGCATGATGCAAATTTCCGGCTGCCGTTCCACATCATCATAGGCCAGGGAAACCACCCGGTACCCCATAGCTTGCAGAAAAACCTCCCTGTTCAGCTCCCGGCTATACATTGTACGATCCATATCGCGAACATGCGGTCCAAAGCCTTTCACCTCGATAATGAGCTTCACAGCCTCTGTTAACCAAGCGAAATCCGCAAAATACGGGCGCCCCCGCCAATCCGCAATCTCATACTCCGGATGAAGATGATCCAAATTCCCCCGCAAAGGCCACCATATATTACGCAAAAACAACTGCTCGCCATGCCCATGCCCTCGTTCTAAGCGGTCTTTTCGCTCACCCGAACGGCGTTTACGATGCGTGTCCAACCACAAGTGATGCGCCTGATCAAAGTCCACTGCCGTCCCCTCCCACTCTTGAAAAATTAACTTTGAAAAAAATAAAAAACGCCCCCGCCCATCATCAGATCGGCAGAGACGTTCTTCGTCATTTCGCTTGTTGTGCAAGGGTATCTTAGATACCGTATTTCTTTTTGAATCTATCCACACGTCCACCAGCATCCAGGAATTTCTGCTTCCCGGTGAAGAATGGATGGCAGTTGGAGCAAATTTCAACGCGCAGGTCTTGTTTCACGGAACCCGTCTCAAACGTGTTACCGCAAGCGCAAGTTACAGTAGTCACGTAATATTTCGGTTGAACTGCTTCTTTCATCTTCTTTCACCTCTTTCCGCCCTGAGCCTCAGTCGTGCCCAGAGTTATATGACACACAAACGCATTATAGCACGGGGCAACCTTTCGCGCAATTGCCTGTTTTATCCTCGCACCTTGACGCGGGCCAATTCCGCCGGCGGCACATGTGTATACGATCCGATGACCACGTCCGGCAGTTCCTCCTGAAAAATCTCAATCGCCTGCTTCATTCCAAGAATCTCCCCTTTGGCCTTCGGAATCAATTCCAGATAGCTTTCCGGATCGATATTCAGGTTACGCAGTTGAATCAGCTTCAGATTGGTGCGGCGGGCGAATTCGATCATCGCTTCAATTTCTTCCTCCCGGTCCGTAACACCAGGGAAAATCAAATAGTTGATCGAGGTATATACCCCTTGGTCTGCCGCATACTTCAACGATTTCTCCACATTCGCGAGTGAATAACGACGCGGTCTGTAGTAGGCATTGTAGTGATCGTCCAGTGCGCTAATTGTGCTGACCCGCATTAGATCCAAGCCGGCATCAACGATCCCGCGGATATGATCAGTGAGCCCCGCGTTGGTGTTGATATTAATGTACCCCATATCCGTCTGGCGCCGCACTTCACGAATCGCCTCAATAATCAACTTGGCCTGAGTGGACGGTTCTCCTTCACACCCCTGGCCGAAGCTGATAATCGACTCCGGCGTCTTCAGATGCTCCAGCATCACTTCCACCAGCTCTTCGACACGCGGGCGGAAGTTCATCCGCGTCTGCGGGGAGACAAATCCGCTGTCATCCGGTTGTTCAGAAATGCAGCCGAAGCAGCCCGCATTACAAGAATAGGAAACGGGAACGGCCCCTTCCCAGCGATTCAAAAACGTATTGGATGCGGTCAGGCACTCATAACCTAACGCACAGTTCGATAAATGTTCGTACAGCCGATTCTCTGGATAACGGGAGGTGTAGGCCTTCACCTGACTTTTGAGTTCAAGAGGATCACAATTGAGCGGATTCCACTTCTCGGGATCATCCGACAGGCGCGCGGTCACGTAAAACTGACCGTCCTTCCAAACCACCGCAGAATACCCGAACAAAGGCAGCTTATAATCTTTGTCCGTCTTCACATACCCCGGCAAACAAAGACGGGTATAGCCTTGCGGGAGCAGAGCGCCGACCGCCTGAACATTCCCAGGGAGCGGCTTCATTTCGCCCGTTTCCGGGTCCATTCCGATTGGTCGGGTGGACGGCAAGCCCACCAACGTCGCCCCTTCAGGAAGCGGAATCAGCTCATCCTCCATAATCTCTACGATCATATCCGCACTGCGAGCTAAGCCGTACAGCGACGGATGATCATAGACCTGTCCTTGTTCATCTGCATACACTAAGTACATGTTGTTCTCCTCTTTGTATTCATCGCGGGAAGCCAAGCAAGCCCTCCCGAGAGATCTCTTTAAACCGTAGTATTTTGCGTAGTGCCAGCGCCCGTAGAAGCCGAACTCGACCGCGAGGAAGTAGAGCCCGACCGCACCGGACGACGTGCACCGCCATTGCTGCCGCCCGAATTGTTCCCGGACACATCAAAAGAAGCCAGGAATTCGGCATTCGTCTTGCATTCGCGCAGCTTTTTGAGGAAGCCTTCCACAAAGTCGTAAGAGTCGTTCATGTTCTTCCGGATCGACCAGATCGTATCCAGCTCTTCTTTGCTCAGGAGCACTTCCTCACGCCGTGTACCGGAGCGGCGAATATCGATTGCCGGGAAGATCCGGCGTTCCGCCAATTTCCGGTCCAGGTGCAGCTCCATATTCCCCGTACCTTTAAATTCTTCATAAATAATATCGTCCATCCGCGAACCGGTATCCACCAAAGCCGTTGCCAAAATCGTCAAGCTGCCGCCCTCTTCCACATTCCGGGCTGAGCCAAAGAACCGCTTCGGACGATGGAACGCAGCCGGATCAATCCCCCCGCTGAGCGTACGCCCTGACGGCGGAACCACCAAGTTATAGGCACGTGCAAGACGCGTAATGCTATCAAGCAAAATCACAACGTCCTTCTTGTGCTCCACCAGCCGTAAAGCGCGCTGCAGCACAAGCTCCGCCACCTTGATATGGTTCTCCGGCAGCTCGTCAAACGTAGAAGCGATCACTTCGCCTTTGACCGAACGCTGCATATCGGTAACCTCTTCCGGACGTTCGTCGATCAACAGTACGAATAACTCAATGTCGGGATTGTTGGTGGAGATGCTGTTGGCAATTTCCTTCAGCAGTAAAGTCTTCCCTGCTTTAGGCGGTGCCACGATCAAACCGCGTTGGCCGAGTCCGACCGGGGCAAGCAAATCCATAATGCGGGTGGATAAATGATTTGGGGAAGTTTCAAGCACCAATTTGGTCTGCGGATAGAGTGGAGTCAGCGCTGGAAAATGCAGACGTTCCGCCGCAATGGCCGGGTTCTCACCGTTGACGGCGTTGACTTGCAGGAGGCCGAAATATCTCTCATTTTCCTTCGGTGTACGGCACTTCCCGGAGACCAGGTCCCCGGTGCGCAGATCAAACTTGCGGATTTGCGATGCAGAAATGTAAATATCCTCCGTGCTGGGCAGATAATTGATCGGTCTGAGGAAACCGTACCCTTCCGGCAAAATCTCGAGCACGCCTTCCATAAACATCAGACCGCTTTGTTCAGCCTGTGCCCTCAAAATAGCAAAAATCAATTCTTTCTTCTTTAATTGGCCGTAATAAGGGATCTGATATTGCTTCGCCAGCTTGTACAGCTCGGTAAGCTTCATCCCTTCCAAATCGGCGATTTGAAGATCCATATTAAAATAACCACCTATTCAATTTTATTGAAAACTATGAAGTATGGCGTAATGATAGACTTACTCGCCTATTATGCCCTATCCTTGGCAACTTATGCGCAAAAACGGAAAGTTATTCTTCCATCTCCCGCCATACATCTGCACCCAATGCCCGTAAGTTGGGCACCAGATGGTCATATCCTCGGTCAATTAACTCCACGCCAAAGACTTCTGTCGTACCTTCCGGCACCGTAAGTCCAGCTACAACCAGCGCGGCCCCGGCGCGCAAATCCGCCGCCTTCACTTTCGCCGCATTCAGCGGTCCGCCTTCGATGATAGCAGAACGGCCTTCGACGCGGATTTTCGCGCCCATCCGTACCAGCTCCGGCACGTGCTTAAATCGATTGCTGTAGACAAAATCGCTCAGCACGCTGACCCCTTTCGCCTGCGTCAACAAACTGGTCATCGGCGATTGAATATCCGTCGGAAACCCCGGGTAGACTAATGCCTTGACATCAACATGTTGGTATTCTGGTTGTCCAATCACTCGAATGCTTTCATCGAGCTCTTCCACATGAGCACCCATTTCCAGCAGCTTGGCCGTCAACGCCTCCAGATGTTTCGGAATCACGCCGTCGATCAAGACATCGCCCCGGGTTGCCGCAGCAGCAATCATGTAAGTCCCGGCTTGGATCCGGTCAGGAATGATAGAATGGCGGCAGCCTTTCAGTTCCGTAACGCCTTCAATTCGGATCGTCTCCGTACCGGCCCCTTTAATTACCGCTCCCATGGAGTTTAACAAAGTGGCCACATCTATAATTTCAGGCTCTTTCGCCGCATTTTCGATAATTGTAGCGCCTTTGGCTCTTGTGGCCGCCAGCATAATGTTAATGGTTGCTCCAACGCTGCTGACATCCAGGTATACCTTCGCCCCGCGCAGCTCTTTTGCATGCAAATGAATCGCGCCGTGTTCATTCGTCACGGTCGCCCCTAAAGCTTCAAATCCTTTGATATGCTGATCAATTGGACGAGGTTCAAAGTTGCAACCCCCTGGCAAACCGATGGTCGCTTCTTTGAAACGTCCTAGCAAAGCCCCCATCATATAATAGGAAGCTCGCAGCTTCTTTACCGGCCCGTTGGGCATCGGAATGGAACGAATATGGGTGGGATCGATACGCATCTGATTGCCATCCCACAGGACGCGGGCACCCAGCTCCTCCAAAATCTCCGAGTATACCGCCACGTCACTTAATATCGGCAAGTTATCCAGAACCACCTCGGATTCTGCCAAGATCGCAGCTGGAATCAACGCTATCGCGCTGTTTTTGGCGCCGCTGATCGAAACGCTTCCGCGCAGCGGACGTCCGCCACGAATCATTAATTTCT
>NZ_JAWDJI010000102.1:0-5907 GCF_032465655.1 Paenibacillus sp. 3LSP
CATTACACCAGTTCATGCAACCCGCTGACGACAAGGTCGGCCTCAGCCAGGATGTCCGGGCTGCCGATGCCAACGACGCGGCAGCCGGCGGCTTTGCCCGCCTGCACGCCCGCCTCCGCGTCCTCAAACACGACGCAATCAGACGGCGGCAACGCCAGCGCGGTGCAGGCCGCGAGGAACACCTCCGGGTCCGGCTTCGCCTTGGACACCTTGGTGCCGTCGATCACCGCGTCGAACAGCTCCGCGATGCCGAGCCGGGATAAAATGAACCCGGCGTTTTTGCTCGCCGACCCCAGCGCGACCTTGACGCCCCGCTCGCGCAGCTGCAGCAAATACTCCTTCGCCCCCGGCAAAATTTCCGAAGGCTCCAGCTTCGAAATATACTCAACATATTCGCGATTCTTCTCGGCTGCCATCTTCTCGCGTTCTTCCTCCGTGGCTTCCACGCCGCCCACCTCGAGCAGAATGCGCAGCGATTCCATGCGGCTGACGCCCTTCAGCCGCTCATTGTCGGCTTCGGTAAACTCGAAGCCTAACCGGTGCGCCAACGCCCGCCAGGCGAGATAGTGGTATTTGGCCGTATCCACGATCACGCCGTCGAGGTCGAAGATCGCACCGTTCATCGTTTCTAACATGATGGATTCTCCTTTAATCTCTTAGGGTAGCTTCCAAATGGCTCTTTTTCTACGCGATGTGAACTTCGTGGCCCGGCGCCACCGTCAGCTCTCGGCCTCCCACGATAAACCGCAGTGCAGCCGGATTATCGCGAGGTGCCGTGATGGTCACCCCTTCCCGGCTGACCCGGATCCGATAAGAACCGCCGCCTAAGCGTACCGGGAATTCGATTGCCTGCCAGGCCGACGGCAACGCCGGTCGAAGCACCGCCTTGTCCCCGTCATACCGCAAGCCGGCAAATCCCAACACTGCCGCCATCCATGCCCCGCCATTCGCCGCGGGATGCGTCCCGCCAATGTATAAGTCACCGACGTATTGCTTAGAATCACCGGTTAAGTCAATCGTCGCCGTCCGCATAAAGTAAGGGTAACCCCAATCCGGTGATCCCGTATCCGCCGCCACCAGCGCATAAATGCAGGCGCTGAGACTCGATCCATGCTCGGTGCGCGGCTCGTAGTATGCCCAGTTCGCTTGTTTAACGGCTGGATCGTAATCGTCCTTAAACAGGTGCAGCATCAACACGACATCGGCTTGCTTAAGAATTTGCGTTGTCGTCGCAAGTCCGTTCCCTCCGCCGAGATATTCGTGAGGATGCAGCATGAGCGACTTCAGCTGTGTGAGCGTAACATCCTCCAGCGTATAATAGCGATCAAACTGCTCAATCAAGCGGCTTTGAGTATCCGGCTCGGGAACGTACAACCGTTCATACATGTCGCGGATATGCTCCGGCTGTATAGGGCTGTCTGCCAGCAGCTGCTCATAACGCTCAACGTTACCCCGCTTCAAAATCTCCATCGCATCCAAAGCGATACGCAGGCACTCCTTCACCATCCGGTTCGTGAACGCGTTGTTATTCACCCGCTCATGATATTCGTCCGGCCCCGTCACGTCGAGAATTTCGTAGCGCTGCTTCCGAGGATTGAAATATCCATACGAATAAAAGAACTTCGCACACTCCCACGCAACCTCTGCGCCGCCATCTAACAGCAGACGGTCATCACCGGTAAACGCGTAAACCTGCCAGATTCCGTATGCTACGTCTGCGCTGATATGCACCTGCTTATCACGGAAATAGGTTCGCATCGGACGGCCGGTGAACACGTCATTGACGTTAAACAAGGTGCAGGCGTCGTCCCCTGTTTCTTGGCTCTCCCAGGCATAAAAGGCACCTTCATAGCCGTACTCGGCTGCTTTGCGCTTCGCCCCGGCCAGTGTATGCACCCGATACATCATCAGATTCCGCGCCACCTCGGGCTGGGTATACAGGAAGAACGGCAGCATAAACATCTCCGTATCCCAGAACACCGCACCCTTGTACACCTGGCCGGACAACCCCCGGGCCGGAATAGACACTTTCTCCGAGCGATCTGGTGCGATGATATGCAGCTGATACATGCTATAGCGCAAGGCCAGCTGGGCTTCCTCATCGCCTTCAACGAGGATGTCGGAGGCGCTCCACTTGCGCTCCCAATATTCAGCGTGCTCGCTCAGCAGCTGATCATATCCAAGCTGCCCCGCTTCCCGGGCCCACTGGATCGCAGCCGCTCGAACCTCGTCAGCCGTTTCCCCTTCCAGGCCGGCCGCCACGGCGACAGTTTTCTCAAGCACGACCGGCTCCCCAGCCCGGCAATGCACATGAAACCGGCGGCGGATAGATAGATCCTTCCGTAAAACTTCATGCTCCCCGCCGCTCGCCACCTCTGCCGCTTCCGCTACGGTGATCGGCAAGCCAAGCTCCTGCGTCGAAGCGCTAAGCGATACGACTTCCCAAGCCGCACCGCCCTCTGCCCCGTCCACATCGCTCTCCATCCGCACAAGATGCGGACCATTAATGTCCCATACGTCACCGTTAATGCCGGTGACAATCGTCAGTTCGCCATCACGGCTACTCTCTACGGTGAACCGGTATACGATCAGTTCTGTGCGCGCCGCACTGCAGAACCGCTCCGCAGTGATCGCGACCTCCCCACCATCCGCGGTGCGGAACACCGACCGTCGGCGGTGCACCGCCTGACGCAGGTCCAGCGACTGCTCATGGCTCACAAGCTCTACTCGGCTGTGATCAAGCTCTCTGCCTACATTTACGCTGTTCACCGCTTTGTCTCCTGCAGCCACATTTCCGGCCTCCAACACGCTTAGCCGTGCGCCGTTCCAATAAACATGGGTATCCAGCCCGTTAGGGGCATTCACCGGTTCGCGCCACTTGCCCTCCACTTGGTCGTACAGACCAGCGACGATCGTTGCAGTCAGCTCCTTTTTGCCAAACTCCTCCAATGTCCCCCGGTATCCGAGAACCCCGTTCCCGATCATAAACTTGTTGCCGTGATGTGCGATTCGTTCCGGGTCAAACCCGCTTTCACGAATGATCCAGCTCATTGAACGACCGCCTTTCGCAACGGCAACTGAATCCCGGCTTCATCGATGCTCACCAGGTTGCCGTACACCTGAACTTCCGCCACGCCGCCGGACTTTGCACGGATGCTGACCTGGTTCTGATCCACTTCAACTTGCAGCTTCGTGCCGCGATACGTCACCATAAAGCGATAGCTCTCCCAGCGTTCAGGGATGCTTGGATTCAACGCAAGCAGCTCCCCATCGGACCGCATCCCGCCGAAACCGTACACGATGTTCATCCAAGCGGCAGCGATCGACGTGGTATGAAGACCTTCCCGCGTATTGCGGTTGTAGTTGTCCAGATCTAACCGGGTCGCAAATTCGAAGAACTTATACGCCTCATCCGAACGTCCGATTTCCGCCGCCAAAATCGAGTGGATCGACGGCGACAACGACGATTCGTGGATACAGCGCGGCTCGTAATAATCGTAGTTGGTGCGCTTCTCCTCGAGCGAATATTCGCTGCTGTACAGGAACATGAACATCAACACATCCGGTTGCTTAATCATGTCGTAGCGGTATAAACGGTCATACGACCAATGCGAATACAGCGGGAACTCCGTGACCGGGATCGAATGGATGTCCAGATGCGGCAGGTCAAAAAAGCCATCATGCTCTTCAAAAATTCCCGTCCGTTCATCCCGCGGAATTTTCATATGCTGCGCTTTGTTTTGCCAATCCTGCTGTTCTTCCTCCGTCAGGCCAAGGCGGGCTGCCAGCTTGTCATAAGCAGCGGAAGCCTCATTCCGCATCGCTTCCAGCACCTCCAGTGTATACTCGAACAGCTTCTTGGCCATCAGGTTGATATAACAGTTGTTGTTTACCATCAGCTGGAACTCATCCGGGCCCATGACGCCGAAATAGCCGTATTTGCCCGACTGCTGTCCCCACTGACCGCGTGACGCATAAAAACGGCTGATCTGAATCAGCATTTCCGCACCTTTTTCATACAAAAACGACTTATCGCCCGTCATCTTCACATAATGGCGCAACCCGTACGCAACCGCCGTGCCGACATGCAGCTGCAGATTCGAGTGTTGCCACAGATCGCAGCTTTCCGTTCCGTCGATGGTCGCAATCGGATAAAACGCTCCTTCACAGTCCAACTCCTTGGCCCGCTTCAGCGCCTCAGGGAGCGTCCGGTAACGGAACTCAAGCAAGCTCCGCGCTGCCTTCGGATTGTTGAAAATATAAAACGGCAAGCAATACGACTCCGTATCCCAGAAAGCCAGCCCGCGATACGCCTCGCCGGTCAGCCCCTTCGCCCCGATGTTAAAGCCGGGGTTATCCCCATGGTAAGTCTGATACAGCTGAAAAATGCAAAAGCGAATTCCCTGCTGATTCTCCGGATCACCTTCGATGACAATATCCGATTCCACCCATACCTGATCCCAGTATGCCCGCTGGTCGGCCGCCGCCGCATCAAATCCAGCCTGTGTGAGTTGCGCTGTCAGCTCGATCCCTCGCAGCCAAAGGTCATTATCCTGGGTGGAGCGATCTTTATCAGCCACGTTCACCACCAGTTTATCCAGCGTGCTGCGCTTGCCTTGCTCCAGCGTCAAAGTCAGAACCCGGCCGATGTAGCTGTCTTCCTGCACCAACTCGTCCGTAACCGCGTCCGGTGCAACGACATGAAACCCGGAAAACAACCGGTTCCCCGTGTTCACTGTCTCCCCTAGAATTGCTGCGATCGGGGTTCCATCGCTCGCCTTGGCTTCATCTTGCTTCAGTTCCTTCCAGTAACACCGTTGCTGATCCTCATGGATCACCTTCAGGTTCAGGCCGGTTTGCACCTGGATTGAACCAGAGAAGTTGAGCGGCGTCAATGTGATTCGCTGTGCCCCGAGATGAGACACCTTCATGCTGACGAAGCGTTCAAATGTGAGCTGAACATCTTTCCCGCTGGCAGTATGCCACACGAACTCCCGAGAATAGATGCCCGTGCGGAAATCCAACTCCCGCCGAAAGCCGCTGAACCGGCTCTCCACTAGATCCAGCGTTTCTCCGTCCAACGTAATCCGCGTATGCAACCAATCCACTGCGTTTACCATAAAGCGCAACGATTTGATAATTCCCTTGTAATGAGCTGTCACCGGGCTCTCCTCAAACAATCCATTGAAATAGCTGCCCAGCAACGTATCACCGCTATATCCTTCCTCCGGGTAGCCTCGGACCCCCATATATTCATTCCCCAGTGAAAAAATCGACTCGCTGACCCGGTTACGCCCCGGATCAAAACCTACCTCCACGACCTTCCAAGGGTCGACCTGTAAATATTTGTCCGCGATTTTCGGCATGTTCCGCCATCTCCTTCTATGTGTATCCATAAGTTAAACCTCTCCCACTTAGCTTAGCGGAACGCCCGTTGCGGCCAAATGTCCAGGACTAAGGAGCTTATGTGCAATCGTACGGATTTGGCATCCTGGCGTCCAAACCGCCGTAGCCCCTAGGAACCTCCCTTTCCCCCTCTTTTCCACGAATATCCCTTTCGCTCAGCCACCTTTTTTCATGATTATCCCCTTCATTCAGACCCCACCCTTTTGCACCTTTATCCCTTTTATTCATGACCTGCCCCTTTACATCTGTATCCCTTTGTGTCAGGTCCTGCTGACCTTCTGCATCATTATCCCGTTCATTCAGGCCTCTCTTATGGCTTTATCTTCCCTTTTATTCAGTCGCCGCTTTATTCACTCGTCCCTCTTCTTCAACTCCCCCCCTGACTCATCGGGATAATGTCGAGAAGAACCGGACGCCATATATCCCGCCGAGCTTGCGGCCCCGCAACATAAGAAAAACGCCTGGCGGCGTCCTTTTAAGTTCGTTCAACTGAGTTCATAC
>NZ_JAWDJI010000103.1:0-27749 GCF_032465655.1 Paenibacillus sp. 3LSP
TGTACTTCGGAATAAACTCCATCGGCCCCGGGCGATACAATGCCAGCAGAGAGATCATATCCTCGAACACCGACGGCTTCATCTCTTTCAGCACTCTATCACCCGCTTATTGCACGTCCGCAAATCTACCCGCCGGCAAAAATCGAGCAAGCTGTCGAAAGGACGCTCCTTCCGCTCGCGCAAAATACTCTCAATTGCCTGCGTGCCGACATTTTTGATTGCAGCAAGGCCAAAGCGGATAACCCCAAGGGCCGGCGCCTCCTGTCCAGATCCAGTATGGCCGTCCTTCGCATCGCTCGAAAGGACCGCTTCCGCAGAACCAACCCCAACCTGCGGGGTAAACAGCACGTTGCTCTCGTTCACGTCCGGCGGCAGCACGACGATCCCCATTCGCCGACATTCTACGATGTACTCCGCCACCTTGCGGTGGCTGCCGGTAACCGCAGTCAGCATCGACGCCATAAACTGCACCGGATAATGCGCCTTCAGGTACGCCGTTTGGAACGCCAGCACGCCATAGGCTGCCGCATGCGCCCGCGCAAAACCGTAATCGGCGAACCGAACGATCATGTCATAAACGACGTTCGCTTCGTCCTCGGTATAGCCCTGCTGTACGCTGCCGCTGACGAAATGCCCGCGCTGCTCGTCGAGCACCTCGCGCTTCTTCTTAGAGACGGCACGGCGCAGCAGGTCCGCTTCACCCAGTGAGAAGCCGGCCATGCGAGAAGCGATCTGCATGATCTGCTCCTGGTAGACGATGATGCCATACGTATCTTTCAAAATCGGCTCCAAATCCGGATGCGGATATTCCACGGAGATTTGCCCGTGCTTGCCAGCGATGTACTTCGGAATAAACTCCATCGGCCCCGGGCGATACAATGCCAGCAGAGAGATGATATCCTCGAACACCGACGGCTTCATCTCTTTCAGCACCCGGCGCATGCCCGTAGACTCCAGCTGGAATACGCCGGTCGTCTCCCCGCGCCCCAGCATCTCGTACGTGGTCGGATCGTTGTCCGGAACCAGCCGGAAATCAGGGGCATCCCCCGACTGCTCCTTAATCCAGTTCATGCAGCGCTCGATGATGGATAAGGTGCGAAGGCCGAGGAAGTCCATTTTCAGCAGACCGATCGCTTCCAGGTTTTCCATCGAATATTGCGTTAACGCCGTATGCTCGCTGCCTTCCTGCAGCGGAACGGCATCGGTTAACGGATCGCGGGAGATGACCACCCCGGCCGCGTGGGTCGAGGCGTGCCGCGGCATGCCTTCGACTTTCATCGCCATGTCTAGCAGTCGCTTCACCCGCTCAGACCCGTCATACATCGCTTTGAGATCCGGGCTTTCCTTTAACGCGCGTTCGATCGTCATGCCCAGATGTCCGGGAATCAGCTTCGCGACTTTGTCTACTTCGCCAAATGGCACATTCAACGCCCGCCCTACATCGCGGACCGCCGCGCGCGCCGCCATCGTACCAAACGTGATAATTTGCGCGACATGCTCTGCCCCATATTTGTCAACCACATAGGCAATGACTTCATCCCGCCGCTCATCGCTGAAGTCGATATCGATATCCGGCATCGTCACCCGTTCCGGGTTCAAAAACCGTTCAAACAGCAGATTATATTTGATCGGATCCACATCGGTAATCCGCAGCACGTAGGCTACCAAGCTGCCCGCTGACGAGCCCCGTCCCGGACCAGTGGCGATCCCGTTCCGGTGAGCGAAGGCGATGAAGTCCCACACGATCAGAAAATAATCCGAGAACCCCATGCTGGCGATGATCTCCAGCTCGTACCGCAACCGTTGCTCCAGCTTCTCCCGCTCCGCCGGGTTACGCCAAACATCCAGCTCGCCATAGCGGTCCACCAATCCTTGTTGACATAGCTCTGCCAAGTAACTGCCTGCGGTATGCCCTTCCGGAATCGGTCGATATGCCGGCAAAATATGTCGGTCGAACTCCAACTCCAGCTCACAGCAATCGGCAATTTTCGCGGTATTGGCATACGCCTCCGGCAAGTGAGGGAACAACTGAGCCATTTCCTCCGCGGTTTTCAGATAGAGCTGATTGGTGTGCATTTTGAGCCGGTCCTCGTCATCCACCGTTTTCCCTGTACCTACACAAATGAGTACGTCCTGAACCTCGGCGTCTTCTTTGCTTAGATAATGGGCGTCATTGGTGACAACCAGCTCGGCACCGATTTCTCCCGCCAGTTGGACTAGAAGCGGATTCACCTTCTTCTGCTCCGGGATGCCGTGATCCTGAAGCTCCAGGTAGAAATCCTCGCCAAACGCCGCCTGATAACGCAGCGCCGCTTTCTTCGCTTCCTCATAATGACCGCGCAGCAGATGGAACGGAACTTCCCCGCCCAAGCAAGCGCTGAGGCAGACCAGGCCCTCGCGATGCCGCTGCAGCGCATCCCAGTCGATTCGCGGCTTATAGTGGAAGCCTTCGAGATGACCGATCGAGCACAGCTTCATCAGATTGCGGTAGCCGGTTTCATTCTTAGCCAGCAAAATCAAGTGATGGATCGGCTGATCCTGCCGGCTCCCCCGTTCCTTGCGCGAGCCTGCCGTAAAATAGACCTCACAGCCGATAATCGGCTTGATGCCGTGTTTTTTACACAATTTATAAAAAGGAACCGCGCCGTACATGACCCCATGATCCGTCAGCGCCAGCGCCTTCATGCCGGATGCCGCCGCCTTGGCGACGAGATCCTCAAGCCGGGCTGCTCCGTCCAGCAAGCTGTATTCGCTATGTACGTGCAAATGAACAAAGCTGTCCATGCGATCCCTTCCTTTCCATCGATTTATCTCTAATATTTTATCATACATAGGCATTGCCCGCCCATAGAATGGTAGAAAGACCGGACAAACCTCGGAAAGGGGCAAGCGCGCATGAGCACGTTTTTGACCAAAGCGGTCATGGATTTCTTTATCGCCTTCGGAATTGTGGTGGGAGGCGCCATGGTTGGCGGCATTGGCGCAGTCGTATCCCTGCAGCCTCCGACGCAGACGATGCTGGACATTGCCGACCGCATTAAAATATGGGCGCTGGCGGCCGCAGTTGGCGGAACCATCGACCCGATGCGGGTCATTGAAAGCAATTTTTTTGACGGGAACCTGTCTCCGGCCATCAAGCAGATCTTGTACCTGTTGTTCGCCTTTCTTGGGGCGCATATGGGTTCGGAATTGGTGCGCTGGATGTGCGGGGGAGGACGGGGATGAATGAAGGACGACGCGAAACAACCGAAGCTTACGGGCTTTCGCAGGTTTATGCAACTCACCGCCGTGTTTATTCTTGGCATGGTTACCGGCAGTATCGTATATAACGTCATTTATCAGACCAGCTACAATTTGCTGTGGATCCAGAACAAAGACCTGACGATCCAGCTGCATCAAGCCGAAGAGGATATTCGGACGCTCAAAAAATACAACAACCGTTCCACGGTCATCAAAGAGATCAAGGTGCGTGTGGAGGAACGTGATCCGCCGCTCGATTCGCTGGCAGTAAAGGAGGTCACCGAGCAGCTTCATAACGAGCTGGAGGTGTTGCGGGGGCGGAATATTTTTGACATCGACTCGGATGCCAAAATGGCCCGCACGCTGTTGAACCGGAAAATCTATGTTGTTCGTGACAAGGAATACACCATTCAAATCAAGACGATGCTGGTGAGTGACGGGGTACTTCAGGTTTGGGTGGACATGCGGCCCTATATTCGTCTCTAGTAAATCATGCTAAAATAAGAGAGATTTCACTTGAGACAGCAAGTTTTGCAGGAATCGACGTGTGTTGCTGTCCAAGCACGTATCCACTCTATTGATTAAAGGAGTACGGACCTCTTATGATCCAAACGATCCAAACCATTCTTTACGTGATTTTGATCATCAGCTGTGTAGGCTCGGTCTTCTTCAGCTTTAAGTCCCGGCGTTCGCTTGATCCGAAGACGCGGGGAATGGCGGCTGCCAAAATGAACATCTGCATGGGTTTGATGTTGATCGTCCTGGCCCTCATTCAAATGTTCCTGTTTAGCGGTTCGACGCTGCGGGTTGTCATCGGCGCTGTGTTTATGGTGCTGGGGGCGTTTAACATTTTCGCCGGCATCCGTAACCATGGCTTATATGCCCGACGCAAAGAGGGATAACCTTGCGGCCCAAGCCGTCAGGCTATCCCTCTTTGTACTGCAGGATCCTTCGCTTCTCCTGCTCAGGCATGGTCAATGGACTGCAGCGTCATGACCGCCTTCGAGACCAGCGAATCCTGATAGGTTAATATAATCTCCAGTTTGCAAGCCCGGCGGCTCATCTCCAATAACACAGGGGTGATGACCACCGGGTTTTCAATTTGTACCGGGCGAACGAAATAGGTCGTCAGGTTATCGACCACAAAGTCGCCGCCACTGGCGTCTTTGGCCGCACGAAGTCCGGCTTGCGTCATCAGCGAAGTCAAGACCCCATGCGAGATCGTCCCCAAATCGGTGGCCATCTGTGGTGTAATCATTCCGCGGAAGAACAATTTCCCCTCTTCGTCCCGTTCCTCGGCAAACCCGTTCCACATTAAGTGCTCAAACGTTTCGCCCAGCTGCGGCTGATTTCGTACGTCCCGCATCGCTTGCAGCACCTCGCGGCGCGTCACCGACGAGACCAGCTTCCGGTTGCGATCCACGACAGGCAAGAAGTCGATCCCTTCCCAGACCATGATTTGCGCGGCGGAAGCGAGCGAGGTCTGCAGGCCAACGGTGATCGGATGGCGGGTCATGCATTTCTCAATCGGCTGATCGCCGCTTAGCTCTTCGACGTTCTTGCGGCTGACGATCCCGATAACTCGGTTCCACTCGTCCACCACCGGAAAATGCTGATGTCCCGTCTCCAATGACAACTGGTCAAAATCAGAAATGCTGCTGGTCGCCTTCAGCATACTCACCCGCGGCTTGCGGCTGACGATGTCTTCGACCAGCATAATTTTCTTCTTGATCAAACGGTCGAACAACGCCCGGTTAATCATCGATGCGACGGTAAACGTGTCGTGGCGCGAGGAGATGATCGGTAAGGCCAGCTTGTCCGCCAGCGTCTTCACTTCACGACTCGTTCCGAAGCCACCGGTGATCAATACCCCGGCGCCTTGTTCCAAGGCAAGCGAATGGGCATTGTCGCGGTTCCCGATGATCAGCAGGCTGCCAGCGTCGATGTATCTGGCCATGGCATCGATTTTCATCGCGCCAATGACATATTTGTTCAGCGTTTTGTTGAGTCCTTCTCCGCCGCCCAGCACATGGCCTTCGACGATTTCCACCACATCGCCAAAGGTCAGCTGATCCGAGATGTTGCGCGGCTTCTTCTCCACGCGAACGGTGCCGATCCGTTCCTTCGTGATCACGATCCCGAGATTTTCCGCTTCTTTCACCGCCCGGTAGGCGGTGCCTTCACTTACCCCCAGCGCTTTGGCCAGCTTGCGCACGGAGATTTTCGTTCCAATCTTAAGTCCTTCGATATGTTGGAGCAGCTGTTCGTGCTTTGTTACGCTTTCTTCCGGTCCCTCCAACTGTTATACCCCCCTGCCCGAATCTGTACTATTCTGTATTCATTATACACATTCAGGCGTAGGTCATCCAGAAGGCGGCAAGAACGATAACAGAATAGACAATTTCCAGCATGCCGGACTGCTTGGCGGTAATCCCCGTTCGCGGGAACCAGGCCGCTCTGGCCAGCAGGATCAATGCGGCAATCCACAGCGCCGGTTGGAGCTGCCATACGGCCAAGGCCAACAGCAGAACATGGTAGACTACGGAGTAAACATAGAATCGCTTATTATTCCGTTCGCGAATGATGGTTTTCACGTAAAAAGCAGTGCCTACAAAATACAACGTGCTGATTAGGAACAGTTCCGTGGCGAGCCTAAGATCGGTACCTCCTCCAAGCTGATACGAGATAAACACCATTAAGCTGAACTGCACAATTGCCGCAATATCGTTCAATAATGCACGTTCACGCTTTTGCTTGGCATAGATGGCATTCACCACAAACAGCGGCACGAACAGCAGAGCCAATTTCAGCACCTCGGGCCGAAGCAGGATTAATGCGAGCGCCGCAGGGACCAACAGCGCACCATAGAACAGCAAAGGCTTGCGGTATCGGTCGGCTTTGACCTTGGTCTTGGCTGTTCCCATCCGAATCCATTGCAGCAAAGGAAACATAAACAGATAAATAAGCAGCCAGCACACAAACAACAAACTGTGGATCGCCCCGGGGGTAGAGGCGAGCATGCCAAACAGAAACGGAACGATCAGCATAGCCCAGGCACCATGTTGATTCGGGATGTAATCACGGACGCGCATGTTATCAGTTCCTCCTTCTCATCGTGAGCCGTCAACTTCAAATTACGCACATTATAATCGCTGGGCATCAGCACCTAAGTGACAGAAATCACTTGATTCATGGCAGCTTCCGGACAAATCCGCCGAGAAATTTTTGGCGGGTTCTCATCTTGTGACTGATATCACAATCCCGCCTCGGTCCGTTGCTATAATGGGGGCGAATCGTAAAATTTAAACATTTAGGAGGACTTCCCATGAGTCAATTCAAAGCTACTGTCAACGCCACCGAATATCCGCCCCAGCTCAAGCATAAGACCATTTTCGCAACCTTTAATTCTCTGGAGCCGGGGGAAGCGATGCTGCTGATTAATGACCATGACCCGGTACCGCTCCGTTTTCAGTTCGAGGCCATGCATCCCGGCGGCTTTACTTGGGAGTACATTGAGCAAGGACCGGAGATGTTCCAGGTGAAAATCGGCAAAAACTAAACGGGGGGAATGCCCTATGGCAACAATTACGGTTGTCGATGAGAAAACGATTCAGATCGCCGTCGAGCTTGAGGATGCGCTAAGGATGATCGAGGAAGCCGAAAGCAATCTGGAACGCTATGCCAGTGAGATCCTCACCATCGCCGAAAAAATGCCGGAGTTTCAATATACCTATTTCTGTTTCTATGCCTACGACACCTCCGCTTTGTTCGAAAAAATGCTGGGGATCGATCCCAAGCAGTATTTGTCCTTCTCGCTGGATGCGCCGGATTCGTTTTTCTATACGCTGTACGGCGGCATGAAGGGACTTAGCGGCGCAGCTCGGCTCTGCCAAGCGTTTGCCGCAGAACGGACGGACCTGGAGGTGAATCTATAATGGCCAACCAAATCGTTGAACTCGACGTTCGGCCGATTCTTCGCCGCGGCGAGGAGCCGTTCAGCGTCATCATGGACACCGTTGGGAAGCTGCAGGAAGGCGACAGCTTGGTTCTGCACGCCACAATGAAGCCGGTCCCGCTTCTGAAGGTGCTTGAAGGTAAGGGCTACCGTCATGAATGCGAGCAGCTGGCAGAAGATCATTGGAAGGTGACATTTGAACCGATGCAAGCTTAAGTTTTTGCAGAACAAGAAAAGGAGGCCGCTCGGCCTCCTTATTATTTTTGTTGTTGTGAAAATCCTCGTGGAATATATGCGCAATACGGATCGCTCTCCAAATAATCGCCGGTAACCGCATAAGCCCTCGCTCTTGAACCTCCGCACAGCTCCTTAAATTCGCAGACGCCGCATTTTCCCTTCAGCAAGGATTTGTCCCTCAGCTCCCGAAGGATCGGTGAGTTCCGATAAATATCCACCAATGAAGCGTTCCGGACATTCCCGCAGCTAACTGGCAGAAACCCGCTTGGATACACCTCGCCAATGTGACTAATGAAGACGAACCCGTCTCCGTCATTTACACCTTTCGGCGAGCGGCCGAGCAGATCTTTACGTTTGGGCGCTGCCTCCCTGCTTTCTCCAGCCAAGGCGTCCCACGAATTATGACTGGGATCACTCCACAAGCGAATCTCCCGCGATAAAATAGTCAAAATTCCACCGGGAGGTCTGACCTAATGAGAAACATCCAAGAATCCAAGTTAACCTCCGCCCGAAGCGGAGCGGAGCTGTTAATCGATTGCCTGCTTGCGGAACAGGTCGATACGATCTTCGGATACCCGGGCGGGGCAGTGATTCCTATTTACGATGCGCTGTACGATTGCCGAGAGATCCGGCATATTCTGACCCGGCATGAGCAGGCAGCCGTACACGCGGCGGACGGCTACGCCCGCGTGACGGGGAAGGCGGGGGTTGCGCTCGTCACCTCCGGACCAGGGGCAACCAATGCGGTCACAGGGATCGCCAACGCCTACATGGACTCGGTCCCGATAGTCGTGCTGACCGGTCAGGTGTCGACTGATCTGATCGGTCGGGACAGCTTCCAGGAGGTCAATATTTTTGGCATGACGATGGACGTGACCAAGCATAATTATTCCGTGATGGATATCCGCGAGTTGCCTAGAATCATCAAAGAGGCTTTTCATCTCGCTGTTACGGGACGACCGGGGCCGGTCCTGATCGATCTGCCCAAGAACATCATGACCGCTCAAACCAACTTGAGTCCGGCTGCCGAAATCCACATCCGCGGTTACGTGCCTTCAACCCAGATCGATGAGGAGGCCGTACGGCTGATTGCGAGCAAGATCGAAAGCTCCGAGCGCCCGGTGCTCGTTGTCGGGGGCGGCGCCGTGGCATCCGGTGCGGCCGAGCCGCTGTTCCAGCTTGTAGAAACCGCGCAAATTCCGGTTGCGACTACGCTGATGGGCATCGGGGCCTTCCCTGCCCGCCATCCGCTCTATCTCGGGATGCTCGGGATGCATGGCACGTATGCCGCCAACCGGGCGGTGCATCACGCCGATCTGCTGATATGTCTAGGAACGCGGCTCAACGACCGACTTTCCGGCAAGGCTAAGTCGTTCGCTCCCCATGCCTGGAAGATCCATGTGGACATTGATGATGCTGAGCTGGACAAGAACATTCTTGTTGATCTGGGGCTGTGCGGAGATATCGGGGACCTGCTGCGGAAGTTAAATGCGTGCGCGATCCCGCCCAAGTCGACCCGCTGGGCTGAGGAGACGGCCGGATGGCAGCGAAAGGTGCCGCATTATAACGAGTCGGTGGCTCCAGGATCGCTGAATCCGCAGGAGGTCATTCGGCTGATCGACAAGCATACCCAAGGCCATGCTGTGGTGGCAACCGATGTAGGTCAGCATCAAATCTGGACCGCCCATCACTACCAGTTCTCCCGGCCCCGTTCTTTCCTGACCTCCGGTGGACTTGGAACCATGGGCTTTGGCTTCCCCGCCGCCATCGGTGCCGCCATCGCGTTGGAAGGTCCGTCCGCTCCGCCGATTGTCTGCATCACCGGGGACGGCAGCTTCCAAATGAACCTGCAGGAGATGATGACAGCCGTGGATTACGGCTTACCGATCAAAATCGCCATCCTGAACAATGGTTATTTGGGGATGGTGCGGCAATGGCAACAGCTGTTCTATGAACGGCGCTACTCCTCCGTCCACCTCACTTCGCCGGATTTTGTAGCGTTTGCCGGCGCCTACGGAGTACCCGGGCTGCGGGCGCAAACGCCGGAGGAAGCCGATGCCGTGATCCGGCAGGCGCTAACGCACCCCGGCCCCGTTCTGATGGAATTTAACGTACGGGAGGAGCAAAACGTCTACCCGATGGTCCCGCCTGGAGCCAGCAACGATCAAATGCTGACCGGCGAAGACGAGAAGTAGTACCGCGTATTCAGCGAGCTTAGACGAAAAAAAGACGGTTCCGGAAGATCATCAACCTTCCAGAACCGCCCCTGTCCATTTTGGGCACAGGCTTATGCTTGTTCACCGTGTTTTCCGTCCGCGCCCCATTGGAGCTCCCATTCCCGGTATTTCTCCCGCCGGATTCGGTCCAGCTCCCGCTGCTTCTCTTCATTGACACCAAGAAGAAAATGGAGGTGAGCCCCGATGACGAGGAAGGCAAACCCTGCCCACACTGCGCCAAACACCGAAACCCAGCCGGCTCCAGGCTCAAACGAAATCATCGGCAAGGCATAAACGAGCATCGCTAATGCCAGAATCAGATAAACGGCATGCTTCCATTTGCTTGGTTTTTTTACGACTTTCATCCTCTGCAGCTCCTTTATTTTCATAGATTACGAGAACCGTTGATTAGGTCTTCTCCTTGTCTCTTCTATCTCTATGAACGGGGCTGCAGAAATATGATAGATACTTGTGAATCCAAGAATGCGGTCGTCTAAGCGCGAAGTTAGATCCCCGCTCCATACAGATGGGCCAGGCTGTCCGTAATAATCTTGTTGACGTCCTGAATGATCACACTAAGGCGGCGTTCAGCATCAAACAGGCGACGGATATTCAAGTTCAGACTCAGCACCTCGAACTGCTTCTCCATTTGCTCCATTTCCTCTTGCGTCGGCATCTCTCCGGTCATCATCCGCTGCTGAACTTCATTTTGTCGAATCCGGAAATCGTCCAGCATCCGTTTACTTTCAGGATCGGCCTCCACTAGCTTCATAGCTGCTGTAATTTCGGCTACCTCCTGGCTGTCCTTCAAGGCTGCCGCCAGTTCATGTGCTTTGTCGTAAATGTTCATTAAATTAAACCTCCAAATTTGTTTTAGTGGGATCCAAGCGGGCGTAAGGCGGGCTTGTCCCTTGCTTGCTGGTGCATGAAAATTGCTTGACTTCGGATTGCTGGCAACTTACTTGTTTGCTTGTACTAACTTACTTAGTCACTCACTTGTCTGCAAACTTGCTTGCTAACTTACCTTACTTGCTGACTTGCTAACTTTCTTTCCCCACTCTAACGCTGATCAGGAACCTTATTTGCCTCAAAAATTAGGAATCCAAATTCTAACGCTGATCACAAAACTTATCGACCCGAAAACATCGCTGTTTAGCGCAAATTACGAGAAATAAGCTCTGTGGCAAGCGTTAGAATTTCATTTCCCTCTTTTCGGCGCCAATAGCGCTCCTCACAAGCGTTAGAAGAAGTACCGCGAGGACTCATGGCCCGCGACAGCAGACAACTGACAACCGTCAGACCCTACACCGACAACCGACAACCGACAGCCGCTAGCCATCAGCCTACCCCGCCCAATAGCAGCAACAACGACTGCAACAAGCCGATGATCCCGCCAAGTACCACGCCAAGCCAAGTAATGGCGCGAAACTCCTTGCCGGAGACGCTGAGGATAACCTCCTCCAGCCGTTCGATCGGGAATCTCGACACCTGTTCCTCGACGAGACCCGGCAAATCCACGGCCTGCATCGCCGCCGGAATGCCTTTGGCAATCAGGCGCAGTGTTCGCTCGGTCAGCACCGGAATGAAGCCCAGCACCGACGCTTTCCACGGCTCGATCAACGAGCGAACCGGCCGGTTCTCCGCTTGCTCGAGCCAACGCTCCAGCGGCAGCTGCTCAAGCTTGCCGTTCAGCCAGCCTAGCGCCTCTTCGCCGGTTAAGAGCGCCAGCAGCTCCGCCACCGGCTTCTCGCCATACAGCTCCAGCCGCGTCTCGATCGCGTGGGCGGTTTTGTTTAAAGCGTCCTCGCCCCGCAGCGTCTGAACGAGCGCTGGGGTCATTTTTTGCACCAGCTTGTCCTCATCCACAAAGATCGCGGCCATCGTGCCCAGGAATCCGCCGGCTCGGTCCATCAGCCCTGCCGCCATTTTCGACAGCATACGCTGGCCGCTCGCCGACAGCAGTTCCTCCTCCACGACACCCAATAGCGCGCTGGCCAGCGCGGCGCTCCAGGCTTTGCGGTTCTCCTCGGACCAACCGGGAACAAGCCGCTTCACCGGCAGGCTGCTAAGGTCCGCCTGCTCCCATAAGCGCGTCAGACTCCGCATCGCCGTAGCCCTTGCCCCTGCCGTAAGCTTAGACTTCAGTGCTTCGAACTCCTCCTCGCTCCACACCCGGAGTGCCGCTTCCCGAAGCGTTAACTCGCTGGAACTGATGCGTTCCACGAAGCCGCGCAACGTGTCCTCCGCTTTATTCCGGAACGCCGGACGCAACACCGTTTCCTGCAGTCCTTCGGCCGTTACCAAATACTCAGCTACCACCTGCCCCAGTGATGCGGCGATATCGTCACGGCGTTTTGGGATTAGTCCCGGCGTAAAGGGAACATGAAATTTGCCGATATGTATAGGTTTGCGCGGATGAAACAACATTTTAATTGCAAAATGGTTGGTTACGCCGCCGACAAAAGCAGCCACTGCAACGCTTACCAACACGTAAAGCCAATCGGGCACCCTCTCTTCCTCCTTCTTTCTCTTAGGCTGCTGCCCTAACTATCTTCCGCGATATCCGTCCTCGGCCCGCGCCCGGCAAGGAGTAGAACGCTTCATTCCTTCGCCCGGATGCCGCCGAAAACGGGCATAGGTTAATCACCAAGGATTCTATGTCCTCATATGATGCATTACATGCATTTTACGCAGATGATCTTTACTTGCATCCAAGACTCTAGCTTAGCTTGGAAGGAGATCCGCATTCATGCCCTCCAAAAAAATTACGGTACAAATCATGAGTCCGGGCATTCTTGAAGACGACATGATCGTGCTCGGAGACATGCTGATCAAACAATGGAAAATCCCAACGCATCTTCCGCTTCTACTCACTTTCGGATCATTTCGGCACCGCGTGAAGGTCATCCCCTTATCCAGATCCGATGGAGTTCGCATGAGCTCGGGTCTGGCCAGAAAAATGGGCATCCAACCGCGGTCGCCGCTGCGACTCATCTATCGGCCGCAATCCTCGACCCTTCAACTGGGTCCGCTGTTAGGAGTTCTGCTCAGTCAGGATTTCCCCGGGAATCCGGAACGGCCGTTTGGCCAAATGACCTTGTTCTGCAGAGAGCTCGTGAACGCTTGCTCGCGCCAAGGGGTATTCGTTTATTTCTTTACCCCCAATCATATCGGCAACAGCGCAAGCCAGGTCTCGGGCTGGGTCTATGGCAACGGGTGGAAGCAAACCCAACTGCCCGCCGCAGATGTATTCTACAACCGGCTGAATTCGCGGAAATTGGAGAACAAACCTAGCGTACAGCATTTTATGAAAGAAGTAAAATCCCGCTACGGGAGCCATTTTTTTAACGAGAAATATCTCGACAAAACCGAAGTGTTCGACGCGCTTAGCCGAGATGCCTCCGTGCAGCGTTATTTGCCGGAATCGCATCTGTTTCGCAACTACGCGATGTTGAAAGCGATGTGCAGCAAATATCCCGTCGTCTTCCTGAAACCAATCAAGGGAAGCTTGGGCAAAGGCATCATCCGGATCTCGCGGCTTGAAGGCGGGACCTTCCAGACCCTATCGACTCAGGTTGGAGGCGCACGGCGCCAAGTTTATCCGAGCCTTGCGAAGCTGTTCAACGCATTGTCCGGCAAAATGAAAACAACTCGCTACCAAATCCAGCAAGGGCTGAACTTGATTGAGGTGGATCACCGGCCAGTTGATTTTCGGGCGTTGGTTCAGAAGAACCTGTACGGCAAATGGAATACGACGTCCATCGTGGCCCGGATCGCCGGGAACCATCATTTTGTGTCCAATCTGGCTCGCGGCGGCTCGCTGAGCAAGGTGAAGGACGCGATTGCCCGAAGCTCGCTGCCAGCGGGAATCAAGAGCAAGCTCGCCTTAAAGCTGAAGAAGGCTGCCTTGGATATCGCCCAGAGCGTCGATGCACAAATCCCGGCTCATTTCGGGGAGTTCGGGATTGATTTAGCGGTGGAAACGAGCGGGCGAGTGTGGCTGTTGGAGGTCAACTCCAAGCCGTCCAAGAACGACAATACCCCGATCGGCGAAGGGAAGATCCGCCCATCGGTCAAGCAAGTGATCGAATATACCCGATATTTGTCCGGCTTTTAGAGGTTGCCCTTGGAGGGTCTCTTGGAAGGAGGGAATCAGCCATGTACAAAACACCACAAGGGAACGTCGGCATCCTGGTCTCCGAAAGCAGCGGACCGCTCCCTTTCGCGGAAGTTGCGTTCTGCCGCAGATTATGCATCATCGGGGCAAGGCATGGGCTTCACGTGTATGTCTTCTGCCTGAGCTGGATCGCATCGGGGAACGCTGCCGGCATTCCCGCCTATACCTTCGAACGCGGAACCTGGATTCGCAAATGGTGCCCCCGGCCGGACATCATTTACGATCGCTGCCTGGTCCATGACCGCAAGCAGCAGCTGCGCAAGCACCGTTTGCTCGAACGGCTGGCGAATGAGCATCCCTTCGTTTATTTGGCCCGGGGCCTTGCGGGAAAATGGGCGGTATACCAAGCTCTGCTGGAATGCCCGGAGGTTGCCGAACATTTACCAGAAACGGCGCTGTACCAAGGGCGGGCTCAGCTGGACCAATGGCTGCAGGCCCATGACGGGGAAGCCTTCCTGAAGCCGCGGAACGGCACGCACGGCAAACGGACGCTATACGTTAAATGGCATCTGCCGCGTGATGAAGTCAGGGTTGTCGGTCGCAGCGGGCGGAATACGATCTTTCGGCGTCGCTTTTCCACCAAGCAAGCAGGGCTGGTTTGGATTGACCGCTTTACCGGGAGACAACCGTTCTTGATTCAGCCCTATTTACAGTTGAACAGCTCAGACGGTGAACCCTTTGATGTCCGCGTCCTCATGCAGAAAGACGCCAAAGGCGAGTGGAGCTTGACGGGGATGGCGGTCCGCGCGGGCCGTAAAGATTCACTCACCTCCAACTTGCATGGAGGCGGTACCGCCCATCGGGCACTGCCTTTTCTCATCCGCGAACTCGGAGAGTCTGAGGGCAAAGCCGCTGAAGCCGCAATCCGCAAACTGTCACTCTTGATTCCGGCCTATCTGGAAACCCGTTTCGGCAGGCTGGCAGAGCTGGGCCTGGATTTCGGCGTTGACCGCCAAGGCCGCGTATGGGTGCTGGAGGTCAACTCCAAACCGGGACGCTCCTCGTTCTTTCGGATCGGCGATCCGGATACCGCCAGAAGGTCGCTGGAAAATCCGATAGGCTATGCCCGCTATTTACTGCTGAGCAAACCCTGATCACTTTTAGGAGGATAAAATCCATGAGTTTGACTTTTTGCAACGTCCATTTCACGCAGGCCCCCGACCGGGTGGTTTACGTGTCAGGGGCTCTTATGAAGAATCTGAAGCTATCCGGAAGAAAGTCGGTACATCTGAGACTCGGGGGGGAACGGGTCCCCGCCGCCATTAAACGGATTAATAAAGCGGGAAATCATCTGTACCTTGCCAGCGGCGTTCGCAGGGGCATTAAAATCCCCAAGCCCGGCGGCGTCTACCTCCGCAGCCAGCAAGAGGGAGAAGTGCAGATCGGCCCGCTCATCGGCGTGCTGTCCGACGGACCCACGTCCTCACCAACGAACCCTTTTGGCTCGCGCACCGCATTCATCAAGCAACTCCTTCGGCAGGGAAGCCGAGTTTCCTATATCTTTGCGTTCACCCCGCGGGATATCCATTGGGAAGACGAAACGGTGAACGGCTATTTTCTGAACGAAGCGGGGCGGTTCGTGCGGAAGCGGGTACCGCTGCCTGACGTGGTTTATAACCGTCTCCCCAGCCGCCGAGCCGAAACAACCAGCTCAATCAGTCAGCTTCGGGAACGGTTCGTCCGCCGGAGGATCCCTTTCTTTAACTGGAGTTTTTTTAATAAATCCGATATTTACCGTCTGCTGGAAAAAGACCCCACAGTGGGCCGCTACGTTCCGGAATCGATCATGAGTCCGACGCCGGAGCAAATCAAGGAGATGCTGGATCGGCACTCTCTGGTCTACTATAAGCCGAACAGCGGCAGCCTGGGCAACGGGATCTATCGTTTATCCTATATTCCGAGAAGCGGTTATTATGCCAGGTATCGGAAAAACGGACGGAACGCCTTGCTGCGCTTCTCTTCCTTCAACAGCCTGATGCGTACGCTGCAAGCCAGACACGGTCGGGCGCTCCGCGGATATGTGGCCCAGCAGGGGATTCGTCTCATCGAAATCGACAACTGCCCGATCGATTTCCGCTTCCACATGCATAAGAACGGGAAGAACCAATGGGTTGTCGTGGGGATCGGTGCGAAAAAAGCCGGCAAAGGCAGCGTCACCACGCACTTGAAGAACGGCGGCTCCCTGCTTACGCCAGAGCAGGCGCTTTCCCGCGCATTTGGCTCGCGTGCCGATGAAGTGCTGCGGAACGCGAAATCCGTTGCGATCACGTTAGCTGAAGCGATTGAATCCCATCAACAGCATCTGATCGGCGAGATCGGATTTGATATCGGGATCGACCGGGATGAGAAGATTTGGATGTTCGAAGCCAACGCCAAGCCAGGCCGTTCGATCTTTAAGCACCCTTCGCTTCGGGCTGAAGGGAAGGCATCGGTCGATCACATCCTGGATCATTGCCTCTATTTGAGCAAATTCCGGAGGAGAGATGGCTCATGATCAATCCAGTATTGAGCGAGAAGAAGCCCGTTGTCGCCGTACTGACCGTGGATGATAACGTCCGAATGTTCCGCGGGAATCGCAGCAACTTCAGAGATCTCGTCAAAACCGGGCAAGAGCTGGATTGTCCCGTGTATGTTCTGACAGCCAAAGACTTGAAGCTTAGCGCCAAACGCGTTCAAGGATACTTGTTCCACCCGGAGGAGAAGACGTGGAAGAAACATTGGTTCCCCTTGCCCGACGTCATCTACAACCGCATTCCCCTCCGGGAGGATGAGAAGAAGCCGGAGGTACGACGCAAAATCGATGAGGTCATCCAACATGAATCGATTCATCTATTTAATCCTTTTTTCTTCAACAAACGACGGCTCTTCGAATGGCTGAAGAAAGGACGGGCGACTAAAACGCTGGTGCCGGACACGAAAAAAATGTTAGGGCCCAAAACGCTAACCACGATGCTGGAGAAATACGGCTCCCTGTACCTTAAACCGGAAAGCGGCAAAGCCGGAAAAGGCATTATGCTGCTGCGGCTGGATGTAAATCATCCGAGACCATACCGGCTGACGATCCAAGGGAAGAAGCGCCGAAACATCATTTATCGAACCGCTAAGCTGCCCTTGCTGTGGAAAAGAATTAAAAAGGAGGCTGGCGCAACGCCCTACATCATGCAGGAGGGCATCGAGCTGACCTCCTATCACGGCCGCCACTTCGACATGCGCGTGCTCGTGCAAAAGAACGGCAAAGGCATCTGGATGGTAACCGGGATCGGCGCCCGCCTGGCCGGGCCAAAACGGATCACAACCCATGTACCGCAAGGCGGCAGCATTGAGGATCCGGAGAAGATGCTTCTCCCCGCCTTCGGGACCGAGACGACGGCACTGCTCCTTAGCCGGATTAAGTCCAGCGCTCTCTTGATCGCCAAGCAAATCGAGAAGGAATCGGGCTTCCAGCTTGGGGAAATGTCCATGGATCTGGGGGTAGACACCGACGGACGCCTGTGGTTCTTCGAAGCGAACGCCAAGCCGATGAAGTTCGATGAGCCGCATATTCGCAAGAAATCGCTGGAGCGGATATTTCAATACAGCCAATTTTTATACCGCCAACCAAAAAACAAACCTTGATACGAACGAATATCAACACGAAGGGAGGACGGCCATGATGGAGATCCGAGCCGTGACCGTGGACGATGAGACTCCTTGGGAGCTGCAGCATAGCGAAATCTTAGCTTTCATCCGTAAATATAACTCCGGCCGCGTTCCGCCCACCGTCCTCCGGAATCTGCTCCGGTTGACGCCAAGCGACTTACTGCAGCCGGGGTGCTCCATGCTCGTTGCCCGCATCCGGGCTGAGGATGGAGAGCGGCTGGCGGGCGTCTCTTGCGTCATGGATTACGGCCGCGCCCTGTGCGTTGTCGTTGTCCATCCGCTGTACCGCGGCTGCGGTCTCGGCGCAGAGCTGCTTCAAGCCCAGCAGACTCGGCTGAAGCAGCTTAGCTGCCGGGTGGCGTTAAGTCAGATTCAGAGCTTGCGCCTGTGTTTTCGTGCAGGGATGTACGCTTCGGACCTGACCCGGGATCCAAACGGGAAACCGCTGCTTTTGCTGGAGACCCGGCCCGTTTCCCCAACGCCTGCAGCGTCGGTCTCCCATACCAGCAAAGAAGGTGATATCGTTGTCACAACCCGTCCTGGGCATCCTAACCTTGTACCTCAATGACAAGAAGCTGCTGGAGGAACGCCATATCTACCAGCGCATGATCACAGAGGGAAAAAAAATGGGCCTGGACATTTTCGTGTTCACCCCAATGGACGTGAATGACCAGAAAAAGCAGATTCTCGCCCTCGAGTATGACCCCAAGGGCAAGAGATGGTTTCGCAAATGGCGCAGCTTCCCCGACCTAATCTTCGATCGCTGCCGAATCCAGCGCAGCAAGCGGTTCGAGCAATTGCTGAAGTTCCGGGCGCGTTATCGTCATCTGACTTTCCTTAACCGGCCGCTGCGCAATAAATGGACGATATATCAAACATTGTCTCGCAAAAGCCGATTCCGATCCAACCTCCCGGAGACGGTATTATTTCAGAGCAGCAGCGATGTGTTTCACCTGCTCAAAAAGTATTCCACCGTCTATGTCAAGCCGATTAACGGCACAGGGGGCCGCGGCATCCTGCGCGTAGAACGCCTGGACAGCGATCACTTCCTGATCCAAGGGCGGAGACAGAACCGCAGGATCATCGCTCCGCAAAAAATCCATAAATCCCGGCTGGGTACGTTCCTGCTAAGCTGGAAAGGAAGCGGACGCTTCATCGCCCAGCAAGGGATCCAGATTAAGCTGCCCAACGGCCGCGTACACGACTATCGGATGCTGGTACAGAAGAACGGTGAAGGAGAGTGGGAAGTGACTGGCTGCGCTGCCAGGGTCGGTCCTCCCCGCAGTGTCACGTCCAATCTTCACGGCGGTGGTCATGCCGTAGCGATGAATACGCTGCTAAAGCAGTGGATCTCAAATGAAGAACGGCGGCAGGAAGTGCGCCGGGCGGCGGAGAAGCTCAGTCTGGAGGTCGCCGCCTACCTGGAGAATACGTTTGGGGCGTTGTGTGAGCTGGCGCTGGACTTGGCCATCAACCGCCACGGACAGATCTACCTGCTTGAGGTGAATCCCAAGCCTGCCCGCGAAGTGTTCCATCAATCGGGTGACTCCCAAGCGTACCGCGCAGCGATCGTCAGGCCGCTGGAGTATGCGTTATGGTTGCATAAACAGAAAGCCGCTTCCCCCTCCAATTAGGAGGGCAGCGGCTTTTGTTATGCTCCATGGGAGGTTTGGCTATTTCACTTCCTCCGCCTGCTCATACAACGAGATCAATTCATCGAAAGAGTGAATCCGCACGTCGGAGCCGGCCAGCTCCCGATCATCCCCGAAGCCGGCATAGGCGCAGCCGATTGCAACGAGTCCGTTCCGTTTGCCCGCTTCAACGTCCGAGGAACGATCCCCAACCATCCATGCGCGGGTGATGCCGTGCTGATCCAGAAGCAGCTTCACGAGATCGACTTTCGTTGCCGTTTGGTACTCCCCTGCGCTATAGAGTCCTTCAAACAGCGAAGCAATTCCATGCGCCTTGGCCACGCCTTTGACGTAATGCTCCAACCCGTTGCTGGCCACGAACAGCCGTACACCTCTGGCACTAAGCTCCCGCAGCGTTTCCGCCACCTGGGGATACAGCTCGGTCGCCAGCTGTTGCAGACCTTCCAGTTCAAATTCCAGCAGCAGATCATCGGCCCGGCGGTGCACCTGCTCATCATGGTTCGGAATGACTCGACGCCAAATGTCTGGCAACAGCATCCCCAAGCAGCTAAGGATCAGCTCTTCCGGCGGTGTATCCCCGGTATACAGACCTTCTTTACGCAATTGATCAAACACCTTATGAAAAACTGGGATGAGCAAGGTTTCCGTTTTGAACAACGTCCCGTCCATGTCAAAAATCATCGCTTCCGGCTTAGAAAGTTTGACAGCCTGTCTCTCCATCTCCACATTCCTTCCGTATGTATGATATAGCCTCATGATATGTCAATCGGCATTCCTTGTAAACCGAACCCTTATCCTGATTTCTCCTGAGTTCTTAGGCGTCTCTTGATCTCGGCCCCAAGCAGCAACAGAATCGGGAAGATCACCTGAAACGGAAGTGCGTAGAAAGCATAGGTCTTCATGGCAAAATTCCACATTTCCATAATGTCGTCATATAACGAGTAGGCAAAATACGTCGTTAAGAGCCCTAATTGGAGAACCACACTCCGGTATGTCTGTAGGTTAAACAGCTTGGCGATCCCTTGACTTGCCGCAAGCAAGCATACGCTGACCTTCATAAAAACACAAATGACGAATACGATGGACACCGTGCCTTCGATCCGTTGAATAAACGAGCCGACATTGATCCGACCTACCGCAGCATAAGAGGGGAAGGACACGTTGCTTATCGTGTAGGTCCCTAATACGCAAATGTTACGAAACGTAATAAACACAACCAGTGCCCCGCTAATGAGCAAGCCATACAAAAAGATCCGAACAAACGATTTTCCATCCTTTACATTGGAAAATATCCCGGTTAACAAAACCGTTTCGGCAAAAGGAAACGAAAAGGCATAAAACGCGCCTTTCCAAATCGGCATCCAGCCATGGTCCATTATTGGAAAAATATTTTCCACCTCAATTCGTCCGATCGTCAGCAACAACACGAAAATCACCGTAGCTATACAGATGTTAAATAACAGCCTTGCGCTTCGCCCCATGGTTTCAATGCCTTTGATCACGGCGAAGATGCACAGCAAGGCAACGAGCAGCATCGGGACGAGCATCGGCGTTTCCGGCATCGCTTCAGATTCCATAAATTCGCCGTAATTCCGAAGTACGAGCGCCGCCAAATGGAGAGCATACCAAACGTAGATCAGGATCAACACTCGCCCAGCCCACTTCCCGAATACCTGTAAGCAGATGTCGAACAAATTTTGCCCAGGATAAAGGGCGAGCAAACGCGCATAGATCAACACGAGTGGTACGGTTAGGATAATGCCGATCAGGATGGCGAGCCAGGCATCATTAAGTGCATTACTCGCAGCCCCCATAATCATCGTGCTGCCCATGACATATAGCATCAGAATCGCCCGAGCTTCACCTCCGCTGATCCTTTCATTGCTCATCGCAAGTACACCTCCGTATTACAAATCAAGTAGCAAACTCACCATGCGTTCAATTAACGGTGAAGGACTCGGCAGCCGCTCACCGGTGGACACCACCAATGCCGCTGCAAACGACAATAACCCAAGTACGCAGCTAAAGATAAAATCCTTCTTGGGGGCGGTTCTATAAGTCTGAACTTGATCCAACAATACGATAACGGCGTATAAGAGAATCGTAAGCAGGATCATCGAATCTCTTCCTCCATTTTCAGCGAATGTTTGGTGGATGCCGTGCCTTTGATGAGCACGTCCGCTTGTACCGTCACCTTTAATCTGGAAAAATGCTCGTCCCAGTCCGGCTCTAACCTTTTCCACAATTTTGGAAACTTCTTATGAATCTGATTGCCAAATCCGAAGATATCTTGTTGATACTGTTTTTGGGCGATCTGAATGACTTTCTCCATTTCTTTGACCATCTTCTCTTCCATCCGCTGTTCCAACTCTACCCGCCCTTTAGCCGATAGAAAATCGACCATGTTCTCTTGCGCTTCGTCTATGAAGGTAGTGGTGTGCGTCTTGACTCGGATTTCGACCTCTCCATCCACGAGGACCGGTTCTACTTTTGTTTTACTCCTGACAATTTCCAAGGAAATGCCCGGCGGATGATTATATCCGCCCAGCGTTAAGACGCCTCCACGAATTTCATCGCGTAGAAACAACACATATTTGGTATCTTCCTCACTGATCGTCCCGAGCATCCGATCTCGGTCAAACACAGCCAATCCGCCAATCGATGCCATCTTCCCCTTCTCATGCTCCTTCAGGTAAATCAGCGGAAGTATGCTGCTTATGCCAGGCGTATTCACCGTATCAGCGAAATCAAACAACTCCATGACCGGGGCGGAGGAAAACAATTTCTCATTATCCAGCATTTCATTCAGCTTAAAGGACAACGGCATATCCATGTAGCTGTCGCTTCGAAGCACGTCAGCAGCGTTTTCATTTTTGGATACCAGAATATGGATATCCGCCCGCGTCTCTGTATCGCGGATATACCAATCAATAACTTTGGCGGCTCCTTCCCGTGCGATGTCCTGACTCAAAATAATCACTTTGGCGTGCGCCCAGTACAATTTTCTGCCCGTCTCCGCAATCATTCGACGTACAATGTCAAACATCGTCTCGCCTGTTAAAGAAATATGACTATAACCAACCGTCAGCACGTCTTGTCCGCCGGACCCGTCGACCGTCTCGAGCGTGAGCCGAATTTCCCCCTCCTTCTCGCCTTTGTCAATTGCAATTCCGGCGATGGTGGTCATTTTCTCGATTTCCCGATAATTCCAACAGCCGGTTAAGGATAAAACCATCAGGCTGCTCAACATCACGGTCAGCAGCTTGGCCCCAAGTTTGATCGACATCGTTCTCACCTCATGACCTTACGAATCCGCCGTTTCGTCTGGATGCGGAGGGTTCCCACCCTCGATGCCCACCAAGGACCTCGGATTAAGGTATCCTGAATGTCATCATCCTTGATGGAACCTATGGTGAGCATGTAAGGCACACCAAAACTCCGCAAGCTCATCAAGTGGACGATCACACCAATTAAGCCAAATAAATATCCGTAGATCCCCATAAACGTGGCTAACGTCAGCAAAGTGAAACGTGTAAAAATAGAGGCGGCTTTCATCTTGACGTTAATCAACGTTGTGATCCCGGTAATACCAACGACAATCACCATCGGAGCGCTGACAACTCTCGCATCTACGGCTGCTTGCCCCAGAACCAAAGCTCCAACGATACTGACCGCCTGACCGATGGAGTTGGGAATTCGGGTCCCTGCTTCACGGAGAATTTCAAACACGAGTAACATCAAGAAGCATTCCGCCACCGTCGGCAGCGGAACGGATTGTCTAGCTGCTGAAATGCTGAGTAGCAGTGGAGTTGGGATCATCTCCTGATTGTAAGTCACCAAGGACACGTAGATGGCCGGAACGCTGACCGCTAGAAATTCGCCAATGAACCGAATCATCCGGTTAAACGAACCAAACAAGTAGTTGCTGTAGTAATCTTCACTCACCTGGAAGTATTCATTAAATAAAAACGGGACCGTGAGTACAAACGTGCTCCCATCCACCAGCACAGCAATACGCCCCTCCATAATTTTGCCTGCCACGGTATCAGGGCGTTCCGTATTGCCCACTGTCTCAAACGGAGTCAGGATGTCATCCCGAAGCAATTCCTGCAGTTCCCCGGAATCGACAAGGGCATCGATCTGAATCCGCGCCAAGCGCTTCTTCAGCTCCTCCAAGATTTTCAGGGAAACCGAGTCCTCCAGATAACATAGACAAACCGACGTATTGGTTGTTTCCCCCAGCTCCATGAATTCAAACTTTAACTTTGGGTTTTTCACCCGTCGACGGATCAGCGACAAATTGGTAATCAACGTTTCGGTAAACCCTTCACGAGGCCCAATCACCGACTTTTCCGTTCCCGGTTCCGAAACTCCTCTGCTTTGTAAGCCTTGCGTCTCAATGAGCAGCGCCTGATCATGCCCCTCCAGCAACAACAAGGTATTGCCATTCAGCAGCTCGCTTAAGAGGGCATTCATGTCGTTTGATAATTCGAGCATGCTGACCTCGATGATCCCCTCCATCAAGAGCTGTAAATAGGGAATACCACGGTTTTCCTCGGAAGGCTGGAAATGAAAGATCGGCCGGAGGATGTAGTTGCTTAACGTCTCCGTGCTGACCATACCTTCAATATGAATTAAACAGCCGCATAACGACTTCACTTGAGGGTGTTGAAATCTACGAAATTTGATGGTGGAATCATTGGGAAAGATGCTTTTGAATAATGCGATATTCTCATCAACTGAAGAATGAAGGCTTTCCTTGATCTGCAAGGGAATTCCTCCTTTCACCAAAGGGTGTGGATATGTTATTCCCAATTCAAGCAAAATTTATCAATGAAGCCTTTCCTGATTATGCATAAAAAAGACAACGGGGACACCTATTCTTCCCCGTTGCCTTTGTCAGAGCTTAGGCTGCCGATCACTGGGTAATCAGCCAAAAGGCCTCCCAAGCCCCCCGACCTGATCCCGGTTCGCCACCAGTCCAGCTCCGTTATTCAATTCCACGCTCACGTACTTGTTGTTAGCCAAAGCGAACAGGGCGATCGCCCCGTCGGGCAGCTGTTCCTTCCGGAACTTCTCCCAGAGTTGAATGCTCTCGCCGCGGGCGATCAGCTTGCCGCCGTCGTTCAAGTCTGCGGTGACGTATTTTCCATTGATTTTGGATTTAAGCGAAATGGTTCCATCACTATTGTTGATCACTTCGAACAGCTCCCAATCCTGGGCGGTATCGCGATTGGCGACCAAAGGAGCGCTGCCAGCGTTCTCTGCGCTGACAATCTTCTTATTCGCTTCCGAGATCAAATAGACGAACCCGGTAGGCGTCGGCGACGGTGTTGTGCCCGTCGTATATTTTTTCACCAAATTTTGCAGGGTCGTGTTCGGTCTAAAATTCTCCGTATTAAACTTGCTCCATTTAGCGGCGATTGTCTCCGGACTGTCGCTGTAGATGTTAGGTACCGGATTGGGGTTGTTGTTGAAATACCCCCAGTTCCCGTAGTTCGAGCTGACCTTATACGTCCAGTTCGTCCAGGAAATGTTGGAGGCGTTCATTCCGGCCAGGAACTTCTCCCACAGATCGGTAAAATCAAACAGGCAAAATTCTCCGACATACACCGGTACGTTCCACCGGGCTTGGTGGTCGCGCAAGCCTTGCAAGGCGGTATTCACCAGACGGTTCTGCGCATTCCAATCCGAAGCCTCGTTGCCGGCCATCGCGTAATAGTGCATTTCGTACACTACGTTGGTCCAACCAAAGGTGTCCGGGTCATAGAGCTGGTTCCAGTTCCAAGCAGCTTCGATAAAAATCGTATGATCAGGGTCGATCGCGCGGATCGCCTTATACAGTCGGTCATAAAAAGCGTTTAACTGCTCCTTGCTCACCCGGTCAGGTTCGTTTAACAGATCGTAACCTGCCACGGTCGGATTACCTTTAAAATGGGCGGCAATCCCTTCCCACAACCGAACGGTACGGTCCTGGTATTGCTGGTTCTTCCAGAGCTGCGGGTCCGAGTTGACCTCACCGGAGTTATCAAAGGTGTTCTGGGCGCCAAACGTACCGTGCAGATCGAGCAGGACATAAATGCCCCGTTCCCCCGCTTCACGGACGAGCCAATCCAGCTTGCTCCACGGATCCGCCTTCCAGTTGCCATACTTGTCCATCAGCTCCAGGTAAAGAATCGGCACGCGGACCATATTCATCCCCATGTTTTTGATATTGTCCAAATCCCGTGTAGTCAGCCAGGCGTCTTGATACGTTTTGATCAAGCTTTCCGCCGTTTGCGCGCCGTGCAGGTTCGTTAACGTTTCGCGCAGCGTCCATTCATCCTTCACGCCCAGCGGTGACATCCAGCTCTCCTGCAACAGCCAGCCGCCAAGATTGGTCCCCCGCAGATTGACGATATTCCCTGTGCCATAGTTGTCCCGCAGCACCGCACCACTAGCTTTCAGGAAGCCGCTCTGCTCGATTCTTGACACGTTCGCACTGGAATCTCCCTCCGCAGCTTGAGCCGAAGGTGCAAACATTGAGTTACTTAAGGTCATTGCAGCAAGTAGCACCGTGAGTAGGATGGTTCGGAGTAATCTCTGGATGTCACGGACAGCATTCGGTTGGTTCATGATCATCACAAATCCCCCTTAATGACAATAATGGTTTATATTTCCATATCAAACATAAACTATTATTGTAAGCGCTGTCAATAGGAAGATGATTTCATAGATTTTGTTAGAGAATCTCTTCGATCAGCTGTGCAATCCGCGCCTCATCAATTTCATCCCGAGTAGGTTTGCCTGTCAGAAAAGAACGCTGTCTTAGATAGACCACTGCCTGCTCCGCCATTTCCAGAGACATAGAGGCTTGGGAGCTTTCTCTAAGTAGCTCAACTTTCTGGCTATACAGGATCGTATTTCGCTGCAAGATGAACCATTTGGTCTCCCGCTCACTCAGGCGCTCCACAACTACGAAATTCTCGTTCTGCTCTATAAATCCGGCAATCTCCTCCTGCCTCGCGAACAGATCGATGGCATGAAGAGCATCCCTGAGCTTGGCTGCGGCTTCAAAATCAAATCGTTCAGAGGCGTCCCGCATCCGTCTCTCCAACTCCTCCCGGAGGCTGGAATCCGAGCCATCCAGCAGCGCAGTAAACCGATCCATCATGCGGTTGTTGCACTCAACCGCTTCCCCGCCTAAGCATGCGCCGAGACATAAGCCCAGCGAATGGTTCAAACAGGGAAATCCAATGGGCGCTGATCGTGGACGGCTGCAAGCGATACGCAAAGCTTCGCGAACGCTTTGGACAGCCGCCTCAACAGCATACCGACTCGCCGAATACGGTCCATAAACTTGGCGGGTTCCCGGGGCGTCCGGCACATCAGCAACTTCCAGGTCCCAGATCCCGTCTGTGTCGCAGATCGCTAAATAAACATAACCGAGTGGGCTCTTCATCTTTTTGTTATACATCGGCTTCAGTTCTTGAATCAGCCGGCACTCCAGCATCAGCGCTTCAAATTCGGTGTCAGTCCTGCGGATTTCCAGATCCTTCACATTACGCGCCAATCTCTCCACCTTCTTGGAGCGGTGACGGGAGGCATGAAAATAAGAACGTACCCGTTGCTGCAAGTTCTTCGACTTGCCAACATAAATGACGCCTCCTGCCGCGTCCTTCATCAAATAAACCCCCGGCGCTGCCGGAAGGGTGCGAAGCTGCAGCTCGATCCGTTCGTTGGTCATGGAGCAAACTCAATCCGTTTGATGACGTTACCAGTAAAGTCTTTTACCCTAAACGCTCCTGCTTCCAAGAGGCCATAGGAATTGGGGAAGTTCTCCTTCGGCAATGCGATGGACCCCGGATTCAGGACGTAGATGCCGTCTTTGATATCGGCTACTGGCACATGCGTATGCCCCTGAATAAACACGTCGCCCGGCGCCAATGGCGGAAGCTGATCGATGCTGTATCCGTGCCCATGCGTGACGTAAATACGACGTCCTTCCAAGTAGAGCATGGCATAATCCGCCATCATCGGAAATTCCAGCAACATCTGGTCCACTTCCGCATCACAGTTCCCGCGCACAGCGATGAGTTGATGCTTATGTTCGTTCAGCGTTGCCGCGACCCGCTTGGGATCATAACCGTCAGGCAGCGGATTTCGCGGCCCGTGATACAGGAAATCCCCCAGCATAATGATTTGGTCAGGCTGCTCCTCGGCTACTTTCGCCATCGCCCGGTCCAGCCAAGCGCTTGATCCGTGAATATCCGAAATCAACATCAATTTCATCGAAACCAACTCCTTATCTCTTTCGTTTTAGTATAAAGGAAGAACATCTGGCTAAATACATCGAAATCTTGATCAATCGGAGGTACCTTGCATGAAGTCCTTCAAAAAATGGGCGGTGATCCTTCTTGTCTTTTGGGGCATATGGAAGATATTCTTTTTCCTCCTTAACGATGTTCTGTTTGCAGTGCTGACGTTTCCTGATCCTTATGCCAATATCCTTCAGATGGTCGGTATGGGAATGATCCTGCTGTTATCTCTTATCTTCACTGCGCTTCTCGTCAAAGACAGCGCCTGATAAGCAAGAAAGATAAGAAAAACGCCTGGCGGCGTCCTTTTAAGTTCGTTCAACTGAGTTCATACGT
>NZ_JAWDJI010000104.1:0-38477 GCF_032465655.1 Paenibacillus sp. 3LSP
GATCTGCCGCATAATTTTCTCGATTCTTTGTGTCTACTCTATTGACAGAGGTACAAGAGTTCGTGCTGTTGCGAGAAAACATCCTGCCTGCGAGAGATCGTTATATGGCAAGAAGTAAGTTGCAGTAACAAGTAACGTGTCGCACTCACAAGCCACACTCACCAGCCACACTCACAAGTTACACTCACCAGCCACACTCACAAGTTACATTCACAAGTCATAAGTCACAAATCACAAGTCGCATAAGTTGCAATGAACATACACGTCGCAAAAGTTTCAACAAGCAAATCACAAACGAAGTAAGTCACCAGTAACAAACAGTTAGCAGCAAGAAAGTACATCATTAGTTATTAATCAATTACCTGTGACTCTCCAATAGTCACTACTCGCAAGTAACATAACATATGCAACAAGAAACAGGTCGTAGTAACAAGTGGTAGTAACAAGTAACAAATCAACGTCTCACCTAATAGCGATCCAAGTTGGAGGAGGAGTTGACGGATGAACCAATGGCAAAAGACTGAAGTGGATGGTTGGGACGCTTGGGTCGGAGAAACCGAGCTTATAGCGGTGACCATCGTACCGGAGCTAGGTGGCAAGGCCGTATCGCTGCAGAATCGCAAGACAGGACGGGAGTGGCTGTGGAGGAGCGATAAGCCACTGGGAAACGAGGGCTACGGCTCATCCTTTGCCGCTGGCGACGGGAGTGGATGGGACGAAATGTTCCCAGGCATCAATGCCGGGGCCTATCCGCTGGCGCCTTGGCAAGGTCGAGCGATCCCCGACCACGGAGAGGTCTGGTCTCGGGCTTGGGAGCATCAGGCCACGAGCTCAGCCCTATCCTGCCGCATTGGCAGCGTACAATTCCCCTATGTCCTGGAGAAAAGATATACGTTTCCTGCAGCAGACACACTTCACATCGAGTACACTGTGACGAATCTGTCGGGCGCGCCTTTTGCCTTTCTATGGGCGGCGCATCCGTTGTTGCAGGTACGAGAAGGTATGAAGCTGCACGTTCCGCCTGAATTAACGGAGATCGAGGTCTCCTATTCGGAGGAAGGCCGGCTAGGTGCGTTCGGATCCAAGCAGCTTTGGCCGCTGGCAAGCGGCGCAACCGGGGAACAAGTCGACCTGAGCACCGTGGAGTCCAACAACGGCCGATTCGCGGAGAAGTATTATTTTACTAGCCGGCTCGGGCCCGGCTCCGGGTACGCCGGAATCAGTGATCCCGCAACCGGTGAGGCGCTGATGTTCCGCTTCCCCGCAGACAAAGTGCCGTACTTGGCCATTTGGGCCAACTACGGCGGCTTTGGCGGTAACTATCACGTTGCTCTGGAGCCGGCCACGGGCCGCATGGACGAACTCGCCCATGCGTTCCGCCAAGGGGAAGCCGCCGTTGTCCCCGCTCGAAGCGGATATCGCTGGTATTTGGAGGCCAAGGCCGTGTGCAGTTAACTCCTTAGGCGATTCGTTCTCATGCCCAGTTATTCATGCTGCAATTTCTGGAAAGCCCATTTTTTCTTCTCCGTTTTCTTCATCGCTGGAAGCTTCAACAGCATAATGAGGATAAACGAGATCATGCACATCGCAGCAATGAGTTTAAACGTAGGTACAAATCCGCCAAGGAACGAGGAGATCATGGTTGCCAGCAAGGCGCCAAATCCAAAGCCTTGGTAGATCACACCGTAATTTTGACCGGAGTTTTTCAGTCCAAAGTAATTCGCCACAATTGCCGGAAATACGGTAATGTTCCCGCCGAAGCAAAACGCAATCGCCGCTACACAAGCAAAGAAGGACCCATAATTCAGATGCATATAGCTCAAGATGATCACGGCGGCGGCTGTCACAAACAAAGTGCCGGATACGACATTCAGGTGACCCACCCGATCGGATAAAGCTCCAAGTACAATGCGACCCAGTGTATTAAATATCGCGACCAGAGCAACCGCATTCGCTGCTGTGGCTGCATTCAATCCTGCCATGCTGACGCCGATATCCTTGACGATCCCTATCAGGAACAAACCGCTCATACATGCTGTGAAGAAGATAATAAATAACAAGTACGCTTCTTTGGTTTTTAGCATTTCTTTGACCGTGTAATCCTTCTGTACCGTATTTGAATCGGCTTGGACTTGATTTTGCACCTTCGCTTCCTTCACGAGGAACGAGCCGCCCACGATCATAACCATGACGATGATTCCCCAGAACATAAAAGCTTTCGACACGCCCAACGTTTCAATCATGCTGCTGTTAATATATTTGAACACTAAGCTGCCCGTACCATATGCCCCTACGGAGATCCCTGAGATCAGGCCTTTCTTCTTCGGGAACCATTTAATCGCATTCGACAAGGTCGTCATATAAGCCGTCCCGTCTGCGGCACCAACTAAGACACCGGCAAAAAGGTAGAGCACCCATAGGGATGTCACTTGCGAGCTGATGATTAATCCTAGTCCTAACGTGATCCCTGCAAACATAATTAATCGCCGAAGTCCGATTTTCTCTTGAATCTTACTCGAAAACAAGGTTGCAAAGGCTAACGAAAAGCTAAGGATGGAGAACGTGGCAGCTACCGAACTTAGCTCCCATCCATAGTGTTCGACAAGAGGTTGGTTAAATAGACTCCAAGTATAGATGGTCCCCAGCCCCATTTGTACGATAATTGTTCCAAGAACGATCAGCCAGCGATGACCCTTGGTATCTCTCATGATGATCTCCTCTTTTCAGTAGGCTATACAGTGTTTCTTGATGAGCCAAGTATAGTACCAAAAAGGTCAACGCAACCGTTTTCAGAACGAAATGACGATATCAAGGAATGAGTTGCTGTCAAAATCTCATGATGTGCCGGAACTCTTTCACCTTGGATCGACTTACCGGAATTTCTGCATCCATCCCCGATAATCTTAAGATATAGGTTTGGTTAAACCAGGGCACAATTTCCCGGATTTTCGATAGATTCACCGAGTAAGAACGATGGCAGCGGAAGAAGAGACTCTGCGGCAGCAACGTGTGAAACTCGCTGATGCTCATCGGCATCGTGTACGCTCCTTCCAACGTATACACCAATGTCACCTTCTCTTGGGCCTCAGCATAATAAATGTTGTTCGCATCAGTGACGATAATTTTGTCATCCTTACGTAAGTTAATCCGATTGGCGATTGTAGAGCCTTCATCGTCCTTATGATGGACGACGGGATGCAATGAATTCGTATCTTGCCGGACGGGATGGTCACGATGATAGGCGGCCTCAAGCTTTTTTAACATCGGTGCAATCCGCTTCTCGTCATAAGGCTTCAAAATGTAATCAAAAGCCTCCAGCTCGAACGCCTTGGCGGCATGCTCTTTATAAGCAGTAGTAAAAATGATATACGGCTTCTTCGCAAATTTGGCGATGTTGCTTGCGACGAAGATTCCATCCAGCGACGGAATGTTGATATCCAGGAAAATCGCATCGGTCTCATGCTCCTGCAGAAATTTGAGAACATCCAACCCATCCTCAAAACAATCCGTTACCTCAATCGAGCTGTAAGTGCTAATGATATATTCAAGCTCTTCCCGAGCAGGGATTTCATCCTCGACAATAATGGCTTTCATGTGGAGTTACATTCCTTTCCTTACATCAAAATAGACTTCAGTGCCTGGCTCCAAACGTTGGATTACGACTCCTTCTCCATAAATTAGCTTCACTCGCTGATGCACATTATAGAGTCCAATTTTATGGGCTGGAACCTGATCATGGTACAAATTCCGAATGATCTCTTCATCGATTCCAATCCCAGTATCCTTCACGCTGATCCGGACTTGATCCCCAAGATCCTGCACAGAAATGGTCACGGTTCCCGGTCCTTTCGTCTTAAGAACACCGTGATTAATGGCATTTTCGACGAGAGGCTGAATCAATAAGCTGGGGATTTTAACCGAAACCTCCTCATCAATGTCATAATTCACTTGTAACCGCGAGCCAAAGCGTGCTTTTTCAATTTCAACGTAATCCTTCACTTGCTGAAGCTCTTTATGGATTTCAATGAACTCATCGCTTAGCTCTAAGTTGTGTCTCATGAAATTGGATAGATTGATGATTAATTCTCTGGCCTTTTCCGGATTCTTGCGTGTCGTTGAAGCGATGGCGTTTAAGGCATTAAACAAAAAATGGGGGTTGATTTTGGTTTGCAGCGCTTTGAGTTCGGCCTTATTCGCTTCCTCCTTAATTTGCTCGACCCTTGAAACCTCCATCAGCGTGGAAATAATCTGGGATAACCCAATCGCCATCGTCTGCAGCGGGTAGGTCACTTTGTAGGCTTTCCGGTAATACACCTTCAGTGTCCCTGTTACAACGTCCCGTTCTTTTAAAGGCATAATCAGAAAATACTGAATTTGCGGGAGATTATGCTCAGAGATGTGATTGGAAATGGTGATCTCACCGGTTCGAATCGCAGATTTTGTGATCTCGCTGATAATAGCCTCTCCGACCGTGTAGTGCTCCTCGCCAAATCCAACATAGGCCAGCACGTTATGCGTATCCGTAATCGCAACGGCATCGGCCTCGATTTCATCTTTAATAATCGTACAGATTGTCTTTAAGGATTCCTTGCTGGTGGAGCGGAAGTAGGGTAACGTTTTGTTCGCAATTTCCAAGGCCAGCTTGGCTTGCTTGGCGGCAATCATCTCTTTCTCGCCCTCGACCCCCATAATCATCAGCACAATCAGCCCAATGCTGATCTCCCCAATTATCATAGGAAAGGCGATTTTGGATACGATGTCCAATCCCAGCTCAAAGGGCTCGGCAAAAGCTAAAATAAGCAGCATGGTTAAAATTTCACAGATCATACCGGCGATAATGCCGTAGATCCAGCGGGCTGATTTTTTCACTTTATAATTAATGACTCCGGAAACTAAACCCGCAATCATACTGGTGATGAGGCAGGGAATCGATGTAATTCCACCGATATCAATTAAGTACCGATGCAATCCTGAGACGACCCCGGTGATAATCCCTACCCAGGGACCAAACAGGATCCCCCCGGACATCACAGCAATAATGCGAATGTTCACCAGCGATCCTTCAACCTCAATGCCTGAGTACGTACCGAAAATCGCAAACGAGCAAAATATGACGGTAATCACGGTCAGCTCGATCGGCGATCGATTATCCCGCTGCAGCACCTCACGGAATCTTGGAATACGAGCCATAAAGAATAAGCAAATCAGCAGCAATGCAGTTCGTTCCAACAATTGCAGCAGCATTTCTAATGAGGTCATGTGGGCTTGGCTTCCCTTCTGTAGTAATATAAAAACTCCCTGATTGGCAGTAAGCACAACCAGAGAGTTGCAAAAGCAATATTTTGGTATAGAAGCGATCAGCTTACGCTCAAGTTCCTTACCATCATACAACACTTGTTATGGATACTCAATTTACTTCGTGTCAGCTAAATCATTTCGGTGAACAATCTGAGGGGCTTCGAGTGGAGTTGATCAGTGAAGCTTATCCCCTTACTTTCGACTGTGACCTTTGTTACTCCCTTGCCGTGGGCCATACGCTAGAATGAGGACGAAACGAATCCAGATGGAGGTAGGATGGCGGATGGCCCAGAATAAGGGAAGTAATCGGAGCAGCGGGAAACCAGCCTCAACTTATAAGACGGGATCCAACCGGACAACCCCTGATCACAAAAATGTCGGCAGGGGCAAGGCGGGAAACGCGGCCAACAGGTCAGGAAGCGGCCGAGAGAATAGGAAATCCGGTTTGATTTTTGTAAGTTCCCTCATTTTCATTGGAGTCCTGGTCATCACCCTGGCTGTTGTGTTCCTGAAAGATACGGGTCCTTCTGAATTAAAGGATCTTCCGAACTATACGGAAATCAAAGGGGATTACACTGCCAAGGGCTTGAAGTATGAGAAGCAGCCGCATTTAGGCGATCCGAACGCTAAGGTTAAAGTAATCGAATTCGCCGATTTCAAATGCCCGGCCTGCAAGAAATGGGAAGAAACCTATATGGACCAGCTGCAGCAAGAGTACATCGATACCGGGAAAATCGAGTTATTTTTCATAAACTATGCATTTATTGATCGGGACTCGATCATGGCGGCCAGTGCGGGGGAAGCCATCGCAGCGCAGAGCAACGAGAAGTTCTGGGAGTTCAAGCGCAAGCTGTTTGCACATCAAGGCGATGAGACGAAAATTTGGGCAACACCTAGCTTTTTGCTGGACTTTGTGAAGAAGAACATCGAGGGAATCGACTATGATCGGTTCGCGAAGGATTTAAAAGAACATACCTACATGCTGCCCGTCAAGGAAGACTTCAAAACCGGCGGATATTACGGAGTCAACGGAACCCCTCAATTTATGGTGAACGGGGAGCTGCTGCCGAGCGCTTCGTACGAGGAGTTGGCGGCGGCGATTGAGGCGAAGTTGGCGGAAACTGATTGATGAAAAGCGACGATAAAGTCGCTTTTTTCGTAGTTTGGGTGATTAAATTTTCCCCTTCCTCATCCAAGACCAAATGCGATACGATCCCCATAAGTTTATTAGTAGGAGAAGAAACAACACGAATCCCCATAAGCCAAGTTGATTGATTTCCTTGAGTCCCTCCACATTCCAAAGGACAAAGGTTCCAATTCCGATGAAAAGAAGATACAACAATACGTTTGGAATGATCCAGACAATTCGTAACTTGATGTTTTTGTTCAAGAATTTCACCTCTAAGTAAGGATTAATTTCATTATCTTACTTTTACCACGGATAGGTTGCGATGTCTTGAGGTATCCTAACGATGGCGACACCTCCATGATTAAAGACCTGCGGGAGAATCAGTGATGTTCGTTTGATTTTTGAAAAATAAAAGGTTCAACCGCGTTAGATTGAGATGAAAGGTCAAAGAAGGTCAAATAAACAGTCAAGTCTCTGGCGATCAGGAAAAATGCGCGAAAATCGCCCGAGAACAGGCTGTTTGGGCTTTAATCACTTTTGTCACTTTGGTCATGGAGGCATATAATGAGGGTGTAAGGTCAAATAAGGTCAAACCAAAGAAAGGGGAATGCATGATGTTTGATTTGATTCCTTTTGGTCGACACAGAGAAGATGCGTTCGGCCAGTTGGCTAAAACGTTTAATGATGTGTTCAATGATGACTTTTTTGCACCGTTTAAAAATTCGCCGCTCTCTTTCAGAACTGACATCCGCGAAACGGATCAAGCCTATCTGGTTGAAGCGGAATTACCTGGTTTCCGAAAAGAAGACATCGAGATCGACTATGCCGCTCCTTACTTGACGATCAGAGCAGTTCGTAATGAAGATCACAACATGGAGGATACGAACCATCAAATCGTTCGGAAGGAACGTCGGCACGGTGAATATGTTCGTAGATTCTACGTGCAGGATATTTCGGAAGAAGATATTCGCGCGTCCTTGAAGGATGGCGTTCTGAAGCTGGAGGTGCCGAAACGGCAACCGACTCGCTCCAAACGCATCCAAATTCAAGACGGCGATTAATATAAACGGAGGCTATCCCTCCAGCCACAAGCTGGAGAGGATAGCCTCTTTGCTTATACATAACTCCTCAGCTTCGTTGAGGGCGAGATGCCGCAAGACCTGCGGGATCCGCTGCGGTGCGGCTTGCGGTGTGTTGCACGGGAGTGTACTCGACCTCACCGCTGTCCCGGGCATTGCTCCAAGAAGCGCCGTCAGTTCCTAGATTTCTATAGGAATCGGCAATCTCCGGTTCCACGCGCTCTGCCCTAACGGCGGAGATCTTAAATTCCGGCATCCGGCTGATCGGGTGTAAGGCATCGTTCGTCAGCCGATTCACCGCCAGGTCGCCGCCCCAATGGAACGGGACAAACATCGTACGCGGATGGATGTCCTTCGTCACCTTGGCGGCGACCTCCAGCGACCCGCGCCGCGAGGTTAAGCGGACGCGGTCTCCTTCGCGCAGGCGAAGCTGCTCGGCCAGAGCCGGGTGGAGCTCCGCCACCGGCTCCGGCGCCTTCTTCGCCAGCGCGTCCGTGCGGCGGGTCTGCGCGCCGCTCAGGTAGTGCCCGCCCAGCCGGCCGGTCGTCAGCAGATACGGATATTCCGTATCTGCGGTTTCCGCCGGCGGCTGCGGCGTGACTGCGTGCAGGCGGGCGCGGCCGCCTGCACGGGGGAAGACGCCGCCTGCGAAGAGGCGCGGCGTCCCGGGGTGCGACTGGCCGGGCCCGGGGCACGGCCAGAACAGCCCTTGCGCTTCCTGCAGGCGCGAGTAGCTGATGCCGCTGTAATCGGCTTTGCCTCCGGCGGAAGCGCGGCACAACTCGTCGAACACTTCGCTCATCGACGAGTAGGAGAAATAGCGCCCTCGGCCCAGCCGTTCGGCGAGGGCGCACAGCAGCCAAGCGTCCGGCATCGCCGCGCCGGCCGGCTCAAACACCCGGGGCCGGTAGAACACCCGGCCCTCAAGGTTCGTCATCGTCCCTTCCACTTCAAGGAAGGACGTGCCGGGCAGCAGCCAATCCGCATAGGCGGCCGTCTCGGTCTCGAACAGGTCGACGACGACGAGCAGGTCCAGCTTCGCCAGCGCCTCGGCGACCCGGGCGTTGTTGGGGCTGGACACGACCGGATTCGAGCCCAGAATCATCATCGCTTTAATGTCGCCGTCCAGTATCTTCCCGAACAGCTCATACGCGGAGACGCCTTTGCCGGGCAGCTCATGGGGATCGATTCCCCAGACCTGGGCGACATGCGCCCGGGCGTCCGGGTCCTCGATCGAGCGATAGCCCGGCAACTGGTCAGCCTTGAGCCCATGCTCGCGGCCGCCCTGCCCATTGGCCTGCCCGGTGACGGAGCCGAAGCCGCTGCCCGGCTGGCCAATGTGCCCGCACAGCAGGCACAGGTTGATGTACTGCAGCGTATGCTCCACGCCGTTCACCTGCTGCTCCAGGCCCCGCGCGGTCAGAACCATGCCGCGCTTCGCCCCGGCGAATCCCCGAGCCACTTCACGAATCGTATCCTCGGGGATCCCGGTGAGGGCGGCGACCCGTTCGGGCGGGAAATCCCGAACGGCTTCCTGTACCGCCTCCACCCCTTCCGTATGGGCCGCCACAAATTCCGCATCATACAACTTCTCTTCTAAAATCACATGCAGCAGCCCGCTGACCAGCAGCGAGTCCTGCCCGGGCTCAATCATTAGCTGATGCTGAGCGATCTTGGACGTCATCGTCCGCCGGGGATCGATCGTGACGATAACGGCGCCTTTCTTCTTAGCAGCTAACAGGTAGGGCATCAACGTGGGCTGGCATTCGGCGATGTTGGTGCCGGCAAGAATGAGATAATCGGTTTGGGGAATATCCTCAAGCGGAAAAGGGAGACCGCGGTCGATCCCAAACGCCAGCTGCTGCGCCGCCGCTGCGGAGGACATGCAGTATCGTCCATTGTAATCCACGTAACGGGAACGCAGAGCAACCCGAGTAAATTTGCCAAGCAAATAACACACTTCGTTCGTCAGCGAACCGCCGCCAAATACGGCGACGCTGTCCGGACCGTATTGATCCTGGATTCGGCGAATTCGAGCGGCGATATCATCCAATGCTTCGGGCCAGGCTGCAGGCGACCAACCGGGAGAGGAGGCTTTGGATTTGCGCAGCGGCTGCAGCACCCGCTCCGGATGAACCGTATGCGCCAAGGCGTTGAAGCCCTTTTGACATAAACGCCCCGTGGCTACAGGAAAGTCCGGACTGGGCTTCACTTCATATCCTGCGGTGGGATCATGAGCCAAGTGCAGATCCAGACTGCATTGCATACTGCAAAAGGGACAGTGGGATCGCAAACGTTGGTCAGGACGGGCGGCTGTAGGAATAAGCATCATAAGCTGCCTCCTTCCGGTTCAGGAACATGCGTTTCCACTGGCCTTGAATAAGGGTAACCGTGACAATACAAGCCAGCGCAATTGCGCTCAAAATGAGGAAGCCGGGGGTATACGACCCGGTCCATTGCTTCAAGAGACCGAGAATATTCGGCAGAAAATATCCGCCGAGCCCGCCGGCCGCACCTACGATGCCGGTAATCACTCCGATTTCCTGCTGGAACCGTTGGGGGACGAGCTGGAACACGGAGCCGTTGCCCATTCCGAGGCACATCATGCCTACGAACAGCATAATGGTCACGACGGACAGCGGCGGCAGCGACGAGACGAAAGCCATCATGAGGGCCACACCCGCGTACAAAATCAACAGCATGCGAACCCCGCCCAGCCTATCGGCCAGCCAGCCGCCCACAGGACGAAAGAAGCTGCCGGCAATTACACACAAGGTGGTGAAGTCGGCGGCCCGCACTGCACTCAGCTCATATTGGGTATTGAAAAAAATTGTCAAGTAGTTCGACAAGCCGACAAAACCGCCAAACGTCACCATATACAACAAGCAAAACAGCCACGCATCCCGCTCGCGAAGCACGGCGGCGTAGTCCCGCAGCTTTTTCGGTTCCGGCTGATTGGGGCTGTCTTTCGCCAGCAGCGTAAAGACGAGAAAGACCAGCGCAACCGGAATGAGGGCCAGCCCGAACACAACCTCCCAGCCGCCATAATGCTGGGCAATTCGGTTGGCGAACAGGGTGGAGAAGACGGTGCCGCTGTTGCCGGCTCCGGCGATCCCCATCGCCAATCCCTGGTATTGCGGCGGGTACCAACGGCTGGCCAAGGGCAGCGCCGCCGAGAAGGAAGCGCCGGCAACGCCCAATAGCAAAGCCACTGCATACAGTTCGCCAAGCGAATCCACGAACTGCCAGCCCCAAATGAGCGGCACCATCGTGACGACCATGCCGATCTGGCCGGTCCGCTTAGGACCAATCCGGTCGGCCAACACGCCAAGCACCAGGCGAAGCAAGGAGCCGCCAAGGACCGGCAGAGCGACGAGATTAGCTTTTTGTGCGGCGTTCATCGGGTAGTCCTGCATCATGATGACCGCCAGCGGGCCAATCAGAACCCATACCATAAAGCTCACATCGAAGTACAAAAAAGCGCTTAGCAGCGAGGGCTTATGCCCACTCTTCAAAAAACCGGTACGTTCCATCCTTCCATCTCCTTTCCAGGTTCCATCCTCTTAGGCCGGGATGTTTTCTGTTCTTCATAGCTACGGCCAAAACTGGGCGCAAAACAAAAAGGAGCCCCGTGCAATCCTGCGATTGCCCGTATGGCTCCTTTGCCGACCGGCGGCACTACGTTGTGCGAGACCGGAATATGAATAGGGTTGCGCCACGACGTTGTGAACGTAGTTAAATTATATGAGTTTTAGCAAGATTATGTCAATATAAATAACAAAAAACGTTCATGAATTTAACTGAAAACCGTCTTGACGATTGTGAAAACGAGGTTTTTATTAACAAATTGAAGTTTTACTCGAATTATTCAATATTTTATGTTAGGTAATCTAACACAAATTCATGCCAATATACAAATTTCCGCTGCACTCAGAGGCTAAAGAAGGACAATGAGACTTCCGCTAACCGCTTGGCAGCGATAAATGACCAAAGATGTCCAGCTCCCCCATTTCGGGTTACAATAGAAGGGTCAGACAGAATGAAGATGATTTACTCGGGAAAAAGAGGGGACCGCCTTGAGCCAAACTGAACATGCTACCCAAACTCCAACTGAACTGCAACCTACGCAATCCCTAGATCGCTCCATTGCGGAGGTCGTTCGCGCCCAGCAGCATTTCGTCCAATCTGGTGCGACGCGACCGGTGGACTTCAGACTGCGTCAGCTTGAACGCCTGAAGACCGCGATTCAACGTTTCGAAACGCGAATATTGGAAGCGCTGCAGCGAGATTTGCGCAAGCCTGAATTCGAAGGCTACAGCACGGAAGTGGGTTATGCTTACGATAGTATCCGCTACGTGATGAAGCATCTGAAGCGTTGGGCCAAGCCGGAGCGGGTTCGCACTCCGCTGGCCCATATCGGCTCCAGCAGCTACATTTACCGGGAGCCTTATGGCTCGGCCCTGATCATCGGCCCGTTTAACTATCCGTTTATGCTGGTGATCGACCCGTTGATCGGAGCGATCTCTGCGGGGAACGCCGCAATCGTGAAGCCTTCCGAGTTTACTCCTCATGTCTCCAGGGTGATCGCCGAGATGCTTGGCGAATATTTCGAACCCGATTACATTCGAGTCATCGAGGGAGGGCCGGAGGTGACGTCTGCGCTGATTCATGCCCCGTTGGATTTTATTTTTTTCACGGGAAGTATTCGGGTTGGCAAGATCGTTATGGCTGCGGCGGCGGAGCATCTGGTGCCCGTTGTTCTGGAGCTTGGCGGGAAGAGCCCTTGCATTGTGGATCAAGAGGCGAACCTCGATCTGGCAGCACAGCGTATCGTCTGGGGGAAATTCCTAAATACAGGCCAGACCTGTGTGGCTCCAGACTATGTGCTCGTTCACGAGTCGGTGCGAGATGAACTGATCACCAAAATGAAGGCGCAGATCAAGGTCTTCTATGGTGAGGATCCAAGGCGAAGCCCTGACTACGGGCGGATCGTGAATGAGCGGCAGTGGAGCCGGCTGATGGGTTTGCTCGAACCGTCTAAAGTGGTGGTTGGCGGGGATGGCGATCGTGAGGATCTGTATTTAGGGCCGACGATCATGGAGCGCGTCAACTGGGAGGACCCCGTGATGCAGGAAGAGATTTTTGGACCGATTTTGCCGGTGCTGGAGTATCGAGACCTGGATGCGGCGCTCCGGAAGATTGGTGAGCGGCCCAAGCCGCTGGCATTTTACTTGTTTACGAGCAATGCCGCCACGGAACGGAAGGTGATGGAGTCCGTTTCATTTGGCGGAGGGTGCGTGAATGATACGGTTATGCATCTGGTGAGCCCGTATTTGCCTTTTGGCGGAGTCGGATCTTCGGGGATGGGAGCCTACCACGGCCGTTACAGCTATGAAACCTTCTCTCATCGAAAAAGTGTGCTGAAGAAGTCCACGCGGGTGAACTTGAGCTTCATCTATCCGCCTTATACGGCTGGCAAGCTGAAGCTGATTCGACGTTTTTTCAAGTAGTATGCAATGGTATGAAAATTTCATGGGAGGGATGATCATGGAAATGAGTTCAAGCCGGAAGTTTGCCTGGACCTGGCGGGTGAAGGAAGATCAACTGGAGGCCTATGTGGAGATGCATTTGAACCCTTGGCCCGAGGTGCTGGAGGAGCATCGCAAAGCGGGGATTCGGAATTATTCGATTTTTCAGCAGGGAAATCAGTTCTTCTACTGCTTTGAATGTGATGATCCGGATGCGGCGTTCAAGTATATTGCAGCCAGCGAGGTTTGCCAGCGGTGGAACGCGATTACATCAGGCATGGTGGAAGGGTCATTTGACTTTAATGAACCGCAGCCGATCGTGCCGATGCGCGAGATTTTTTATTTGAAGTAGCGACGAATCGGAGGGATTCTTGAACATGAAATATCGCATATTAGGGAAAACGGGTCTGAACGTTTCGGTAATTGGCATCGGAACTTGGCAATTTGGCGGGGAATGGGGCTTAAACTACACGCAATCGGAAGTGGATGCAATCTTGGATCGGGGCCGGGAACTGGGCATCAACCTGATCGATACGGCGGAATGCTACGGCGACCATCTGTCCGAATCGTTTATCGGGGATTATCTCAGCCGACGCAACCGGGAGGATTGGCTGATCGCCACGAAATTTGGTCATCAATTTCATGAGCGGTTTACACGGACGGATCGCTTTGATGCTGCGGCCGTGCTGGAACAGCTGGATGCCTCGCTGAAAGCGCTGAAGACGGACTATATCGATTTGTACCAGTTTCATTCCGGTCCAGATGCGGCGTTTGACAATGATGAACTTTGGACGCTGCTTGATAAGCAAAAGCAAGCGGGGAAAATCCTCCACCTGGGCACATCGATCGGCAGCAACGACAATCTGCATCAGACTGAAGCTTCAACGAAGGTAGGGGTAGAGGCGATTCAGGTGGTTTATAACCGGCTCGACCGCGTGCCGGAGAATCGGGTGTTCCCGTCCTGCGAGCGCCAGCAACTAGGTGTGCTTGCGAGAGTGCCGCTGGCGAGCGGTTACCTCAGCGGCAAGTATAAACCGGGCGCGGTGTTCAGCGAAACCGATGTACGCCATCGTCATGATCCGGAAAGCACCCGCCGCAAGCTGGAGGAAGTAGAGGAGATTCGGCGGAATGAAGTGCCGGAGGGTGTGGACATGGCTCAGTGGGCCTTGGCCTGGTGCCTGAAGAATCCTGTTGTCAGCACGGTGATTCCGGGCTGCAAGAATCCAGCTCAAGTGGAGGCCAATGCGGCTGCGGCGGAGCTGGAAATCTAAGAAACTCCAAAAAGACCGATAAGCAGACAAAAAGTTTGCTAATCGGTCTTTTTTCATATTGACGATTGTCAAATTTAGGATTATTATGTAAACATATATTGGAAGTTTAGTAGGATATGGTGTTGCTTGATGTCATTGGATGTCGTTTGACTCCTCTGTTAGCCGAGAATCCTTTGGCTCGCAGAAGGTCGCGGAATTGGGGGGTGATAATTTTTTGATATCTACAACCACGATTCGCGCAGAACTGGAAGATTACATCAAGAGCGAAGGGACAACCCTGCACCGTTTCTCGGAATCCGCCGGGGTGAACGTCGGAACGTTAAGCGGAATTATTAACGGGAACCGGCCGATTGCCATCGGACAATTGGATCGGATTACGGCTGCGATGGGGTTGCCTGAAGGACACTTTTACGATTTATACGCAGATGAATGTTTTACTTCAACGGCTCCGCATTGGAGGAGGCTGCGGCCGTTCCTGCTGAGATGCGCCGAGTTGCAGAAGCATGACTGCATTAAACAGGTTCTAAACCGTTTGTTAGAGGATTTGAAACAAATCGCGGGCATTTTCGATACAGCCGAAATGATGTATGAACAAGGTTGGAAAGAGGCTGCGGTTATACTCTATGAAAGCGTTATCGAAAGTGAGCGATCTAGCCACTCCGAACGCTTGGCGATGAGTTATTATCGGATATTTCAAATATTTCAAACTGATACGAGAAGAGGCTTTAAAGCTGCATTGCAATTTTTACCTTACAGATATCGGTTGCCTGAAGCCTATGCTCTCGATGGTTTACTGATGCTAACTGAGATTTACGCACTGAGATTTAATTGGTCTGAAGTTGAGAATTATGCGGATGAGCTCTGTCAATTCACCGAAGCCCTTTACAACAGACGCATCTGGATGGATGAAGACTTCAAACCTAAACGTCCATTGGTCTACTATTATGGAAGAGCTTATTTAATTAAATCTAGCTCTTATGAGTACCGTGGAATGTTTGAAGAATCCAAGAAGTGGATTCCGAAGTATGCAGATTTGAGCTGGTTTGAGGGTCTCGATGAAGCGGGGAAAGCCGAAGTAGAGCAACTTAAGATGTTTGCATACGCTAACTGGATGTGCATGGATATCAAATCAGGAAATCGAGAGTTGATAGGGGAGTATGTAAAATTCCTTGAAGAGCATCCAGGTGAAATTGTTGAAGGGCTAACCACGTTAATTGAGGCGTCTAATCGACATAATTACTTTATCGATGAAATTTTAAATAAATTCTCCGATGATATTGATGATTATAGAAAAATCAAACAGACATCAAAATCGAATTACAAAGAGCCATCACTTATATTTAGACGTGCAGTTTTTTTTCAGAACTACGCACTCTATTATTTTCGAAAAGCTCTATATGAAGAAGGGATATATCATCTCTTATTCAGTATGGAGTTAAGTATATTGTTAAACAGCAAAGATCTGATAGTTAATAATATGGCATTATTTGAGTTGCATCGGAAGCACGCCTCTTTGAAACAATGCAATACTTATTCTGAGTTATGTAGAAAGGTGTGGGAAAATGAAAAAGAAAGCATTTTGGGCGGTTTCGGCTATAATTATGGTTAGCTTTTATCCGGTAGCTATGACGTTATTTTCTCACGGATGGGGTTAATTCATTTACTAATAGAAATCTATAATAAGGCTTGGCTAGATCCTACTGGCCCTATTTTAAAATTCCATTTCAAAAAATGGAATTTTTTTGTTTCTTGCATTAGGTCTCATTATGCAATATTTGGCAACCTCTTCTAATATGTTCCTAGGGTGATCGAGATGAACAGTTCTGAAAAAATCAGATTTCGGATCGAATTGGAAAGACAAGAATTAAATCGGCTCGCACAGAGATACGGAATGCGCCATGCACGGGTTCTCCATCAGTCGGTTGTTCTTGACCGCTTGTTAAATAAATATAGCCAAGTCATATATTCCAATTACCGAAGAAGGAAGCCGATCGCGTAGATGCGGTTTCTTTTCTTTGTCCGTTGGCTAATTCCTTAATTCATAATCTTTTTGATTTCCTCAATAGACAATTGGGTCATATCCGCAATTTCTTCCAGAGTGAAGCCCTTGGATAACAACCTGCGTGCGATTTGCCGGCGTTCGATGAGGGTGCCTTTTTCGATCCCTTGTTCTATACCTTTCTCCAGGCCTTCTTCCAACCCTTTCTCATATCCTTGACGCATCCATGCGGGCATTAATTCCATGATCACTTCACTCTCCTTTGCATATTGTTTCGCCAGCTCCCGAAGCATTTCTTCATCCTGCCGGGGATCCGGCTCGAAATATAAATCGGCGATAGACATCACTAGCGCTAGACGGGCTTGATCCAGTCTTTGGCTGAGCTGCAGCAGCATGCGCAGATAGGCTAGACGGAGCTCCCGTTCCTCCCCTTTATTGTAGCCCATTTTAGCGAGTAATGCAGCAGCCACGGGGTTGTTGGAATCAATGAATCTGCGCCAGGGTTGGTTGATGAGCTCGACTTTCAGAAACCGAAATTGGAGGATATCCTCTCCCAGAATCGACATGTTTAAGGAATTTCGCTCATTTTTACTCTCTGCGGATGTAAAGATGGCGATAGGGATGATGAGCTGGTGCTCTTTCCGGTGCCGCTCAAAGAGCCGGCTGAAGTAGATAAACATCCGTTCGTGGAAGTCTGCTTGTCGGTACGATTGAGGCTCCAGATGGATGAGGATGAAGGCATCCGTACCGATATATTTGGTTTCCAGCAGGAGATCGAGCGTACGCGCTTCTTCTCCCACCACATCCACAAGCTGCTCTTGCATAAGGAAACGGGTTTGGCTGAAGTCCAGCTGCGATTCAAGTTCAGGAAAAAACAATGCGATAAATTCCGCGAAAAACGTATGCAACAGCTTTTTAAACGCTTCGTCATGAGGGATGATTTTCTTCCCATAGTTCCCGCTTTGCGATTCCTCACCGACTTGTTGGACTAAAGATGATGTTGATACCAACAACAGGTCACACTTCCTTTCCAAACGCAAAAAAGCACACTACGCGCGCCAAGATGGACAGATGCGTAAGTGTGCTTCACTTTGCTTAAGATTCAATTAAGCCTAGTTTATCCGAAATGGGTCGTTTTGGCAATTTTTATCACCCCTGTCCATTCTTAGCGGAAGGAAGTGACCAAGCTTTGCAGCAACGTACGTACATCGTACTGGTACTGATTGATAGGGACAATCGGCTTGTTCAGTCCCAACAGGCCATACACGGCCATACGGGCCGTCCGAACAGAGTATTCTTCAGTGAAGACAACGTCGTCCGGGATTTCGCAGAATTGGCCGATAAATGCTAAATTTGTGGAGCCGTCCGGGATAACCTTCGGCCGATCATCAATCGCTCTAGGCATGAACTGCGAGGTGATGAACGGCATCATACATGGAATACAGTTGGCGGTGGAGAGATCGCTTCCATGTCTTCTTGGAAGTGGAGATGGTGCAGCAACTCGGTGAGAATCTCCTCACCGGTACATTCGGACATTTTTTTAGGCACATAATCCCCAATGCCATCCGGGAATAATCCATAGCCCCAGAAGACCTTCACATGCTCCGGCTGATTACGGAAATGCGGCTGATGAGCCAGCACGATGGACATGAACCAGCTTGAATCTTTAAAGGTCACCAGTGCGCCGGTTCCCGCCTTGTTGCGGGAGAAAGCTTCCATCCGGTCAAAAAAGCGCGAGCCCTGACAAGTCACCGTAAACGACTCCCATTTGGACTCGTCGATATGGTCGGCGAAGACAGATGGACGTCCAAGGCCCGGTTTCTTGGCGGCAATCCGCTCCCATAACTGCCAAGAGCTGCCTTTGCCGTTCAGCTTCGGCGGGGTGTTCATGGAGCCCAGGCTGTAGCCCTCGGTCATCGAACCGTTGGTGACGATCACCAGATCCCCTTCTCCTAAATCCAGGACTCGGGGCTCTCCGTCTTTCAGATAGTGCATCCGCGTCACGGTGATTTCATCGCCTTCGCGGAAGTCCAGATCCGTAACTGTGCATTTCAGCGAAAAGTCTACGCCGTGCCCCTCCAAATATTTTTGCAGCGGGAGAATGACGGAGTCGTATTGGTTATAAGGTGTGCGGGTGACTCCCTCCAGCGTATGGACTCGCGGGAATTCATGCATAAACCGAAGCATGTATCTTTTGAACTCCACGGCGCTGTGCCAGGGCTGGAAGGCAAAGGTTGTTGCCCACATGTAGCAGAAATTTGTCTTAAAAAAATGCGGGCCAAACCAGTCATTGATTCGCGCGGTGCCCAGGTTCTCTTCCGGGGTCATGATCAGCTTGACCATCGCAAGCCGGTCCGCCATATCAAAGCCCATCGAGGTGACGTCCGCCACTTGGCCGTCTCGGTTTACTAACCTTGCGTTGGAATGGGTTGGGTGGGCGGTATCGAAAGCGATGATTTCATCTCGCACCGAGAGCTCCGGATGGTCTAAGGAAGGGATGGAGCGCAGTAAATCCCATGTATTTTCATAAGTCTCATCATTCAGCATTCGGCCGCCGCGGATCACATATCCGCGTTCACCGTCTCCGGCACCATCGTTGCTGCCGCCTAGCACCTTCATTTCCTCCAACACATGAATATGTTGGCCGGGAAAATCGCAGTCCCGAACCAGGAACGCGGCCCCCGCCAGTGAAGCGATCCCTCCGCCAACAAAATAAACGTGATGGGTGTGACGATCTGCAGACATAACTTTCACCTCCAAAGAATGTGATGAATGGAACAATTTCAATGTAATCTGTCTTGGGGGCGAGCGAAATCAACAATGCAGGGCGCCTGTATAAAAAAACGACACTCCCTAAGGAGTGTCTAGGATTCCGACGGAATCAGCCAGATTTCGCCTTGGTCAGATGGGAGCTAGACAAGAGAATCACCTGCTTTGTGGAAAAAATAGGTAGGCCATCCTGTCTTCATTATACTCTCGCTCCAGCCAGCTATCAAAAATAACCCCCGCTAAATCGATAGCGGAGGTTACAAACCTCAAGGTCCTAGGATTAACTCGTCTTCGACTTATTGTAAATATCGAAGGCGACGGCGAGCAGCAGGACCAGCCCTTTGATGCCTTGCTGCCAATCGACCCCAAGCCCGATCAGCGACATGCCATTGTTCATCACGCCCATCACCAGGCCGCCAATGATGGCGCCGATGACGGTTCCGATGCCGCCGGAGGCCGAAGCACCGCCAATAAAGCAGGCTGCGATCGCGTCGAGTTCAAAGTTCGTCCCGGCTTTTGGCGTTGCCGAATTGAGGCGGGCGGCGAAGATCAGACCGGATAGTGCGGCCAGAGCGCCCATGTTGACAAAGACCCAGAACGTTACCTTTTTGGTTTTGACACCAGACAGTTTGGCGGCCTTCTCATTGCCTCCAAGCGCGTAGATATGGCGGCCGGCCACCATTCGATTCATCACAAACGAATAGATGACGATCAGGAAGAACAGGATGATCAGGATGTTCGGCAGCCCGTTGTAAGTGGCGAGCACAAAAGTAAAGATGTTAATGATAGCAACGAGCAGGACGAGCTTCGTGACGAACACCCAAATCGGCGCGACCTCAAACTGATATTTGAGCTGGGTCCGCCGCTCTTTCCATTCCTGCCAAATGAGGAGAAGGGAGAGCACCAGACCAAGCAGAATCGTCAGAATATGCAGGCTGCCGCCGCCAAACCAGTCGGGAATGAAGCCGGAACTAATCCGTTGGAACGATTTCGGGAATGGCGCAATCGACTGGCCGCCCAGCACGATCATCGTCAAGCCCCGGAACAGCAGCATCCCGGCTAACGTGACGATAAAAGCGGGGATTTTCACATAAGCGACCCAAAATCCTTGCCAAGCGCCGATCAACCCGCCGATTACCAGTGAAATAATAATGGTCAGGAATGTAGGTAACTGAAGATCTACCAACATGATCGCGGCCAAAGCTCCGATAAAGGCGGCGATGGAGCCGACGGACAAATCGATATGTCCAGTGATGATCACCAGCACCATCCCGATGGCCAGCACCAAAATGTAGCTGTTTTGCAAGATCAGATTCGTAATGTTCAGCGGCTTAAGCAGGATGCCGCCCGTTAAAATTTGAAACAAGATGGTGATGAAGATCAAGGCGATAATCATGCCGTATTGACGTATGTTTTTTCTGAAAAGTTCGCTAACTGCTTGCATCGGTCTACCCCCTGCCTCGAGTCATGGATTTCATCAACACTTCCTGGGTGGCGTCCTCGCGCAGCACTTCTCCGGTGATCCGGCCCTCGCTCATGACGTAGATGCGGTCGCACATCCCGAGAATCTCCGGAAGCTCTGAGGAGATGAACAAAATGCCCTTGCCCTCGTCCGCCAGTTGATTGACGATCGAATAAATTTCATATTTGGCTCCGACATCAATGCCGCGCGTTGGCTCATCGAGAATCAAGATTTCCGGTTGTGCGAAGATCCACTTGCTGAGGACGACTTTCTGCTGATTGCCGCCGCTCAGGTTGACCGTTTGTTGCAAAATGCTGGGTGTTTTAATGTTCAGCTTGCTCCGATATTCCTCCGCGACCAGCACTTCCTCCCGTTCATTGATCACGCCGCGGCGGGACAACTTCTTTAATGAAGCCAGCGAGATGTTGCGTTTGATATCGTCGATCAAAATTAAACCGTATTGTTTGCGGTCTTCGGTGACATAAGCGACTCCATGCTTAATCGCTTGACTGATGTCGTTAAATCGGACCTCTTTGCCGTGGAGGAACAGCTGACCTTTAATGTGTCGTCCATAGGATCGGCCGAATAAGCTCATCGCCAGTTCGGTTCGGCCAGCACCCATCAAGCCGGCGATCCCAACGATCTCTCCGCGGCGGATATTGAGATTGATATCGTCGAGTACTTTACGATCCTCTTGCTGCGGATGGGTGACCTCCCAACCCCGGACTTCAAAGATCACTTCACCGATCCGGGGAACCCGCTCCGGATAGCGGTGGGTGAGATCGCGGCCAACCATGCCCTTGATGATGAGATCTTCGGTCACCTGATCGGCTTTCATCTCCAAGGTCTGAATCGTCCGGCCATCCCGGAGAATGGTGATCGAATCGGCAACTTTACTGATTTCGTTTAATTTGTGCGAAATGATGATGGAGGTGATGCCTTGTTTCTTCAGCTCGAGGATCAACTCCAGCAGGTTTTCGCTGTCATTTTCGTTCAATGCGGCTGTGGGTTCGTCCAAAATTAACAGTTTGACCTGTTTAGATAAGGCTTTGGCGATTTCCACCAGCTGCTGCTTACCGACGCCCAGCTCCAATACGCGCGTGGCCGGGGATTCGTTTAAGCCGACTCGCTTCAGCAACGCTTTGGTTTTGACCGTCGTTTCGTTCCAGTCGATCAATCCGTGCTTGCTCTGTTCATTCCCAAGAAAAATGTTCTCCGCGATGGAGAGATAAGGGATCAGCGCCAGCTCCTGATGGATGATGACGATCCCCAGCTGCTCGCTTTCTTTAATATCTTTGAATTCGCAGACCTTGCCCTCGAATAAGATCTCGCCTTCATAAGAGCCATGCGGATAAACCCCGCTCAGCACCTTCATCAATGTCGATTTACCAGCCCCGTTCTCCCCGCACAGGGCGTGGATTTCTCCGGATCTGACCTTGAGGTTGACATTGCTGAGCGCCTTGACCCCCGGGAACGTCTTCGTAATGCCCCGCATTTCCAAAATTGTATTGCTCACATGCGTCACCTGGCCTTTCACTCACGGTACGTGCATAGCGACGGCCGCCCGAATCCGCGTCCGCCGCTATGCCGGTCACCACAAGTTAATGATGTTTAGAGTCCCAGATCTTCCTTGGAGTAATAGCCGGTGTCGACGAGCGCTTGTTCCACATTCTCCTTGTCGACCGAGACCGGTTCGAGCAGGTAAGAAGGAACAACCTTCACGCCGTTATCATAGGTCTTCGTGTCGTTGACTTCGGCTTCTGTACCTTCCAGAATGCTTTGAACCATAGAGACTGCTTTTTTCGCCAGCTCGCGGGTATCCTTAAAGACGGTTTGGGTTTGCTCCCCGGCAAGGATCGATTTGACCGATGCCAGCTCAGCATCCTGGCCGGTTACGATCGGCATCGGTTTGCTTCCGGAGCCGTAGCCGACACCTTTGAGCGAGGACAGGATACCGATACTGATTCCGTCATAAGGAGAGAGCACGGCGTCGATATTTTCCGTGGTATAGTGAGCGCTCAGCAAGTTATCCATGCGGGCCTGGGCGGTTGCGCCATCCCAACGCAGCGTGGCGATTTGCTCCATCTTGGTTTGACCGCTGCGTACGACGAGCTTGCCGGAATCGATGTACGGCTGCAGCACGGACATGGCACCGTCATAGAAGAAGTAGGCATTGTTGTCGTCCGGAGAGCCCCCGAACAGCTCGATATTGAACGGGCCTTTGCCTTCCTTAAGACCCAGCTTTTCCTCGATGTAGGAGGCTTGTTGCACACCCACCTTGAAGTTATCGAAGGTGGCGTAGTAGTCGACGTACTCGCTGTTCATGATCAAGCGGTCGTAGGCGACGACTTGTATGCCTTGATCGTGGGCTTTTTGCAGCACGTCAGTTAAGGAGCCGCCGTCAATCGCCGCAATGACAAGGACTTTTACGCCTTTCGTGATCATGTTTTCGATTTGTGACACCTGGTTTTCGATGACGTCTTCTCCGTATTGCAGGTCCGTGCCATAGCCAAGAGCCTTAAACTCCTTGACCATATTGTTCCCGTCGTTCACCCAGCGTTCGGACGATTTCGTCGGCATCGCAATACCAATCGTTCCTTTCTCGCTGTTGCCCGATCCGCTGCTGCTGCCGTTTCCGCCGTTGGCGCAAGCAGCGAGGGCGAAAACCATCACCAAAGCAAGTAAAATGGCCGTTACCTTCTTCAAAGTCGATTCCCCCTATACTCGAAATGAATGCGCTTACAGTTCGGAGTATAGCAAGCGAAGGGGGAGGACGTATTTACAGTGATTTGACTCTTTTTATAAAAATCGAACCATTATCGGAGGGATTGACTCTAAACCAGGGGGCTAAGAGAGGGGGATTGCGCAAAAAAAGGGGAGATTACTCCCCTTGAGCATCTTCATGTTCAAATGCGCCTTTGCGGTATTGCAGTGGAGAGAGGCCGGTCGCGCGCTTGAACGCCGTGCTGAAATAGTGCTGAGTTTCGTAGCCGACTTGCTCGGCGATTTCAGCTACTGTGAGCTCGGTGGAGATTAACAAGCGGCTCGCCCGACGGATGCGGAGCTGCGTCAAATAGCTGTTAAACGTGGTGCCCAGCTCCTGCTTAATCATGCGGCTTAAATAAGCCGGGGAAGTTTGCAGGGCTTGCGCCATCGCTTCCAGCGTCAGCCCGCTGTCGCCGAAATGCTCCAGCATATATTGTTTGGCCCGGCGCACCAGCGGGGAAACGGCGTTCTCCTTGTTTACGGCGGACTTCGCTTTCCGGTATACGGAAGGAAGCTCCAGCACGTCACCAGCGCCCTCGGCCAAATACACCTCGGCAGCGATCTTTAAGTGGGTTCGCACCAAGGTTTCAATGCGGTGAAAATCGGCTTCAGCTTCCACGCCCCACAGCAGGACAACGATGAGGCCGAAGGGGTCTCGGAAGATCGTTTTGGGATAGGGAGCGAGCACTTCCGCGGCGATGTTCTCGACCGCAAATCCATACAACTGCCGCTCGTCTTCTTTGAACAAAGCAGGCGAAGCAGCGGGTTCAGGCAACCGGATCACGCCCAGCCAATCCGGGCAAGCGTCCGGCAGCTGTAAGAACCGCAGCTGCTCGGCGATTTCATCTGCGGTCATGCCCCCGTCCAGCCATTGCTGACAAAATCGCTCCCTCAGGAGCGGATAACTGCGGGACAGCTGTTGCGAGGCCTGCTGCCATTGCTGCTGTTTGGATGCTTCTTCCTCCAGCTCTCCGCGCACTTGTCGCAGAACTTTCTCTAACTGCGCGGGATTGGCCGGCTTCAGGATGTAATCTTTGACTTGAAGGCGAATTGCCTTCTGGGCGTATGCAAACTCGTCATGGCCGGTGATAATGACGATTTTACAGTTCGGCAGCCGCTCACGCACCTGCTTCATGAGTTCAATCCCGTCCATGATCGGCATGTTGAGATCAACGAGCATGATATGGACGTCGTGCTGAATCGCCTTCTCCAGCGCCTCCTCGCCATCCTCGGCTTCAGCTACTACCGTAAGGCGTAAGCTTTCCCAGTCCACGCTATCGCGTATCCCTTCGCGAATAATGCACTCATCGTCGGCGATGAGTACTCTCCAATGAGTTTCTGAGTAGGTTCCGCTCATGATTCAATCCTCCTAAGGCGGGTTTGTTCATCCCGAATGATCGGGTGGGTGACCGTAACGACCGTTCCTCGACCTTCCTCGCTTTGGATTGTCAGACCATATTTCGGGCCGAATGTCAAAGCAATCCGTGCTTGCACATTCAGCATCCCGTAACCTTGGCCTCCTTCGCCTGTGCCGGATGTCCCTGCCGGTTCAGCGCTCTTTTCCCGGCCATCCGGGGTACCCGCGGCCTGCAGTTCTTTTTGCAGGCGTGCCAGCTTATCCGGTGGAATGCCTTTGCCATCATCCCGGATGGTGATTACCAACATGCCGCTATCTTCAGCGGCTTCGATGACCACGCGGCCCGGCCCCCGGCGTTCTTTGATGCCATGGTAGATGGCATTTTCCACGATCGGCTGAAGGATCAGCTTCAACACATAGACGCCGCGAATTTCCGGAGCGATGTGCAGTGAGTAATCGAGTTTGCTCTGATAACGGACGTGTTGAATATGCAAGTAACTGCGCACATGCTCGATTTCATCATTTAGGGGGATGATGTCATTCCCCTTGCTCAGGCCGATCCGAAACAGCTTCGACAAGGACTCTGCCATTTCCGCGATATCCTCCGAGCCGTTGCGGCGGGCCATCCAATGAATGGTATCCAGCGTGTTGTACAAAAAATGCGGCTTAATATGCGCCTGCAGGCTTCTTAGCTCCGCCTCCCGCTTCTGACGCTCCTGCAATTCGGTCAGCGAGAGCAGGCGATGGATCTGCTGCAGCATGGCGTTGAAGCGGCGGCCAAGCAGGCCGATTTCGTCGGAACGGTCGCTCCAGTGGCGAATCGTCAGATCGCCGGACTGGGCTTTTTGCATAAAGGAGGCCAGCTGCCCGATCGGCCTGGAAATCGTGTGAGCCAGATAGAAGGAGGCCGTCATCCCCAGCAAACAGACGATAAACACAAAGCTAACCACGTAAAAACGAATTTCTCGCATTTCTGTAGCAGACTCCGCCATGGAAAAGACGCCCACGGTCGTCCAGTTGGTAAACGGCGAATGTCGGTAGATGAACTGCAAATCACGGCCGCCTACCCGTTCTGCGTAAGTTCCGGAGCCGTCCTGACCCAGCCGCTTCAGCGGGATGTGATTGATGTAGGGGGCTGGCGGGGAATAGATGAGTTCTCCGTTTCCGTCCACCACCGTGAGATAGCCCGTTTTCCCCAATCGGACATCCTGAGCGGTCTCGGCTATGACTCGCAGCTTGAGGTCGATTAAGACGACACCTTTGACTTGCTGGGTTTCGGGGTCGAGAATCGCCCTTACGGCGGAGACGACTTCACTATCCTTGTAGTTGACATGCGTCGTGACGTTGCGGTTTCGCGGATGACCGAGGATCTTGAAGATGCCTTTATTGCGGACTGCCTCTTGATACCATTCCTCCTGGGTCAAGTTGTCTGAGGTGCGTGCATACATTTCATTGCTGATATATTCACCGCGGCTGTTGACGATGAGAATGCCTGCAACTTCTGAATACAAGGTGGTGAAGCCTTGCAGAAACTTGCGAATTTCGTAATGATCGGTATCTGGCGGTGTTGTTGTTCGTGGAGGTGTTTGGACTGAAGGTGCCGATAAGATACGTTCCGCCTCGTTGTTGTTTTCGAGAAACTGCAGCACGTCTGAGTTAAAGGAGATGAAGAACGTCATGTTTTGCAAATTCTCCACGTACGTCTCCAACGACCGGTTCACCTTGCCGATTAACTGCAGCGTATTGTTCGTAATCTGGCGTTCGATAATGCGGTCGACGGTCCAATTCGTCAGCACGCCTAGCCCGATTGAGGGAAGGATGCTGATCAACATAAAGTGGACAATGAGTTTGTAGCGGATAGGTAAGTTGTTCAGTGAAAAACGACGGATTTCCCAGGATCGCTGACGATATCTATTTCGCATAGTAATCATTCACATTCTGTCGTGTAACGACGGTGATGCCGGTATCCACGCGTTGGGGAACGCGAGGGCCGGGATGCGAAGCTTCTTCCGAATCATGCTTCAACGAAAAGAGCAGCTGCAGCGACCAATACCCCATGTTCCAGGTGCCCTGGGCCATCGTGGCGGCGATATCTCCGCTTTTGACCAAGTCCAAGGTGCCTTTATCGGTGTCGAAGCTGATGATCTTCGGGCCGGAGGACGCCAAGCTAACGGCCTTGACGGCCTCCGCAACACCGATACCGCCATTCGCTTCGGTGGTGAATATACCGGCGATGTCAGGGAAGTCGCGCAGGACTTCCTCCGCCGCTTGCCGGGAGTAGAGCTCATCGCCTTTACCGTTTTTGGTGGCGACAATGTGCATGTTGGGGAATTCCTGCGTAATGGTGTCGGTAAAACCTTCGGTGCGTTCCTGATGATTTTGCTGATCCGGCACGGTGACGATGGCGACCTCCCCGCGTCCGCCGGTGAGCTCGGCCATTTTTCGGGCGGCCTCCACGCCGGCGGAATAGTTGTCGGTGCCAAGGAAGGAAAAGGCGCGGCTGCCGGGGGCATCGGAATCAAACAAGACGACCGGAATGCCGGCGTCAACGGCTTTGTTAATCGTGGCGGTGAGTTCGGTCGGATGAATCGCGGAGATCGCGATGCCGGCCGGTTTTTTCGCGATGGCCTGCTCCAGCACCGTAATTTGCTCGTGAATATCGCGCTGGGTGGAGCCGCGGTATTCCACGGAGACGTTCAGCGCCTGCGCTGCGTCTTCGAAGCCTTTCAGCCCGCTTTTCCAATAGTCAATGCCCATTTGAAACGTCACCATCACGTATTTCTCATCAATGGAACCCCGAAGGCCCCCGGAACTCCATTCGTCGTTCATCCGAATCTGGGAGCGGTAATCGAGCACGTATAACGCGAAGCAAGCGAAGAGAAGCAAGTAGACGATCCAAATCTTCTTCATTTGAAACCCCTTTCATAGAAAGAGTTACCAAGCAATTCACGTTCGACAACATCATACTATGATTCGTCGAAATTGATAATTAGTAATTTTACAGTTATGGATCCACTATGGATCCACTTCTAAATCATATAAAAATTTGATCTACAAAATTGCTAACAAACATATAACAAATCATAACGAAATTAGTATATAATGAACGGTAACTTATAACTTGATGGAGGTCATATGAACAAACATCGTTATCCAATCCAGCATTGGAGCTTCAAAGCAAGTGACGAGACGGAGTGGAAGTCCGCGAGCGTGCCGGGCACGGTGCATACGGATCTGTATCGCAACGGGTTGATCCCTGATCCGTTTTATGGAACCAACGAGCATGATTTGCAGTGGATTGATCGAAAAGATTGGGAGTACGAAGCCTCCTTTGAAGTGGATGAGGCTTGGTTGGCTTTGCGACACTTAGAGCTTGTTTTTGACGGTTTGGACACCTACGCCGATGTCACCGTGAACGGGACGCACGTCTTATCCGCCGACAATATGTTTCGCATTTGGCGCATCGATGTGAAGCCGCTGCTGCACAAGGGGGTTAACAAGGTTGCTGTCCGCTTCCGCTCTCCTATTGCAGAGGATTTGCCGAAGCTCGAGAAGCTGGGGTATGGTCTGCCGGCGACAAACGACCAGTCAGAGCTGGGCGGGTTAGGCGACCAACGGGTCAGCGTATTTGCTCGCAAAGCGCCGTATCATTACGGCTGGGATTGGGGGCCGCGCTTCGTAACCAGCGGGATTTGGCGCGAGGTGCGGCTTGAGGGCTGGAGCGGCCCGGTGATTCGTGACCTGTTCATTCGCCAGGACCGGGTCAACGTCTCGGCTGCGGAGCTTACGGCCGTGGTAGAAATCGAAACTGCTGAGCGCTGGGAAGGGCAGATGCAGCTCACGGACGGCGAGTTGACCTGGGAGCGTTCAGTGGGATTAGAGCCGGGGGTAAACGTGGTAAAAGTACCGGCGGTCATTGCGGAGCCGAAGCTGTGGTGGTGCCGGGGGCTGGGGGAACCAGCGATGTACAACTTCCATGCTAAGCTTGTGGCAGACGGCGGGCAGGAGGCGGTCGCCGAAGCTTCTGTTCGAACCGGGCTGCGCGACATTCGGTTAGTTCGGGAGAAGGATGAGGCGGGGGCTTCGTTCCGCTTCGAGTTAAACGGTGTGCCGGTTTTCGCCAAAGGGGCAAATCATATCCCGAACGACAGCTTTTTGACGGAAGTCACTCAGGAGCGTTACCGCCATGAAATCGCCACGGCAGCCGAAAGCGGCATGAATATGCTTCGCGTCTGGGGCGGCGGGATCTATGAGCAGGATATTTTCTACGAGCTGTGCGATGAGTACGGCATTATGGTTTGGCAAGACTTCATGTTTGCGTGCAGTATGTACCCAGGGGATCCCAAGTTTCTGGACAGCGTGACGCGCGAAGCGGAGGACAACCTCAAGCGGCTGCGGAATCATCCTTGTATCGCGCTATGGTGCGGGAACAACGAAATCGATTCGGCTTGGGCTCACTATGTCGAGGATGGGGGCTGGGGCTGGAAAAAGGATTATACCGCCAAGCAGCGTGAACAGATCTGGGCGGATTACGAGGCAATCTTCCACCGAATTCTGCCGCAAGCAGTAGAGCGTCTTGGCGGCGGCGTTGCCTACGTGCCTTCTTCTCCCATCCGTAAATTGACGGGGGATGCCGATCAACATGCGCTTCAAGTTACCGGTGAGGGGGATGTCCATTACTGGGGCGTCTGGCATGCAGTTGAGCCGTTTGATCACTATAACCGGAAGGTCGGCCGTTTTATGAGCGAATATGGCTTCCAATCGTTTCCGGAGCTGAAATCGGCACTGACTTACGCGCCGGAGAGCGAGCTGGCACTGGAGTCTAAAATCATGCTGGCCCATCAGAAGAATGGCCGCGGGAATCAGTTGATCAAGGAGTACATGGACCTTTATTTGCCGGAGCCGAAGGATTTCCCTTCGTTTCTGTACATGAGTCAGGTGCTGCAGGCCGAGGCGATCCGCACGGCGATTGAAGCGCATCGCCGTAACAAGCCTTACTGCATGGGGACGTTGTACTGGCAGATGAACGATTGCTGGCCGGTGGCGTCCTGGGCAGGGATGGACTATTACGGACGCTGGAAGGCGTTGCAGTATGCGGTACGCCGCAGCTTCCGCGAGATCATGCTGGCGATCTACGAGCCGGAGGATGGCCCAATTTCGATCAGCGTCGTGTCTGATCTGCAGAAGCCGGTGACGGGTCGGTTGCGGTTATCGCTTCATGACTTCCAGGGGGGCTTGTTGAAAGAACAGACGTTGGAGGTTCACGCCTCTGCCGATGCGGTGGTCGAAGCAGGAGTATTCACCCGGGCGGAATGGCTGGAAGGCCGTGATACGCATCAGGTTGTGCTGTATGCGGTTCTGGAGATCGAGGGACAGGCCGTGGACAGCAAACCTTTTTACTTCGCTTCAGCTAGGGAGCTTTCGTTACCGCAGGCAAATATTACATTTCAAGAAGTGGCCGGCAGCGGCGGCAGCCAATATACCCTGATCAGCGACGTGTTGGCGCGTCAAGTGTGGATTTCGGCGGAAGAAGAAGGGATTTTCTCCGATAATTACTTCGATCTCATTCCTGGCGTTCCGGTCACGGTGGAGTTCCGGCGGCGGGGCGGTACAGGCAGCGCAGAGCCCTTTGTCGCGGGCCATCCCGGCAAGCTGACGGTCCGCTCTATGGCAGACTTCATCTAATTTCGACTCCGGATTTTACCGTGTTATAATAAACGAATAGAAATTGTGTGTTTTGTAAATACACGGTAAATTCCGGAGAAAAGAGATGGAGATCATACGTAACTCAAGTAACTCAAGTCGAATTCATTTCGTCGTCACGTTTGTGCTGATTGGCATGAAGCTGTTATTGCTGCGTTATTTCTTCTATGGCAGCCTTGGGGTTCAGGGATTGCCCGGAGAGTGGCTGTCGGTGTTGGCGCTGATGTGTTTGGTGGAGCTGTTGACGCCGGCTAAGGTCAAATGGGGAGTGTACTTTGGATTAAATTTGATCATCTCCGTGATTCTGTTTGCCGCGACGGTTTATAATGCCTACTTCGGTACAGTACCAACGTATGCGGTGCTCAGTGGACTCAACCAAGTTCCTGAGGTCAAAGCCAGCGTAGCTTCGCTGTTACGGCCTGAACAATTTCTATATTTCATGGATCTGCCGGTGCTGATTGCCGTTCGTATTCTTCGTGCGGCCCGCAGGCGCCGGGCTTCTCGAGGGTTCAATCTTGCGGAGGGGCTGGGGAGCCTCAGTTTCCGTAACAACCGGCCGCGTGCCCCGCTCGCGTGGAAGGTGGGGGTGGCTTTCGTCTTGATCGTCAGCCTCATGCTATCCGGCCTTTATATCCGCTGGGGCAAAGACATCGACAATGAGCTGGTGCGCGCCGAAAGCGTAGGTTTCTTTAACTTCCAGGTTGATGCAGCGATCCGCAACCAGGAGGAAGAGCGGATGATCGCGGAAGGCAATCTGCAGGAGACGGCAGTCAAAGTCCGTCAGCTTGAGAGCAGCTATCCTTACAAAGTGGATATGCCCGGGGTGCCGGCTTATTTTGGCGCTGCCCAGGGGATGAATTTGATCATTGTGCAGATGGAGTCGTTTCAGAACTTCCCATTGAATCTGGAGATAAACGGCCAAGAAATTACGCCCGTCCTTAACGGTTTAGCGAAGGAAGGCTTCTACTTTCCACGCGTGTTCCAGCAGATTGGCCCCGGCAATACGTCCGATGCCGAGTTTATGTCCAATACGTCGATCTATCCAACTGCTGCGGAGGCGATGTCAACCGGGTATGGGGACCGGGAACTGCCTAGTCTGCCGCGTCTGCTGCAAAAATACGGGTACACGGCAAATACGTTCCATATTAACAAGGTGACCTTCTGGGATCGGAACAAAATGTACCCGGCGCTGAACTTCGATAAGTATTACGACAAACCGTATTATGCCAACGATCATTTTAACGATTTTGGCGCGTCCGACGAGGAAATGTATCGGGTTGGCGTCGAGAAACTGGCCGAGCTCAAAGCGCAAGACAAGCCGTTTTACGCTCAATTTGTCACCACCTCAAGCCATAATCCGTTTGTGGTACCGGAGGATCGCCGCCAAATCGAGCTGCCGACGGAGATGAAAGGCACGATGCTTGGGAATTATATCGAGGCAGTCAACTACACGGACTATGCGATCGGCAAGCTGATCGATGGATTGAAGCAAACGGGGTTGTGGGAAAATACGACGCTGGTGTTCTACGGGGACCACTTTGGCCTTCAGGAGAAGGATGTGCCCGCCAAGGAGATCAGCGAGAAGCTGGGGATCGCTTACGACGAGCGGATCAGCCGGTTCAACATCCCGCTGATCATTCACATTCCCGGCCAACAACCCGGCCAAGTTGTCGAGCGCACCGGAGGCCAGGTTGATATTTTGCCGACGGTAGCTAATCTTCTCGGAATTTCGTTGGAACATGAGGGATTCACCGCCTTTGGTCATGACTTGCTGAACCTGGATCGTAACGTGGTGGGGATGCGGTATTATCTGCCGACGGGCTCGTTCTTTAACGATGAAGTCATGTTCGTCCCAGGTGCTGGCTTTGACGACGGCGCAGCGGTTTCTCTGGACACGCTGCAGCCTGTCGCTGATATTGCGCCGTATCGCAGCGATTACGATTACATTTTGCAACTGATGAAGCTCTCCGATGAATATGTTAAGCTCCTTCCGAAACGGGGAAGATAAACGCAACAAGGCCCTGCTAGATACCGCAAGAAATAGCGGTTCATAGCAGGGCCTTCATTTTTTAATCATTAACCAAGGATGGTATACCTTGTTTTCGCGCTCTCGGCAACCAGCTCCGGAAGCTCTTGCAGCTGAAGCTCATAAACTTCACGGGTGATGCTGCCATCGTCCAACCGTTTCTGCAACTGCTCCTGTAGTTGGGCAATTTGCAGCTGGATAACCTGGTTTGCATCCTGACCATGGGATTCGGCAATCTCTGCCAGCGACTGGCCTTCAAGCAAAGCGTCGTAAACCTCCCGGTCGGAGGAAGCGCCCAGCACTCGGTTCAGCTCGTCCTCCTGACGCTCCGCCTTATTGCTTTGGTTGGATTGCTTGGAGGGGTGAGCCGCATAGCTCAGGCTGGTTACAAAACTGGACATGCTGGGGTTTATCGTAATCACAAGGGCCATCGTGCCGAGAATAACAACTTTTTTAAGTTTGAATTTCATAGATTACATTCCTCTCTTTGATGCAAGGGATCGTATTGATCGTAAAAAATCATTGTTGTGAGATCATGGATGTCTACTAGTAATACGGTTCAGGTGCCCGGCAAGTTTCAATTGGCTCCAATCCCTTGAATGAAAGGGTGGTGCTCAAGGGGGGTGTCCCTTATAATGGAATTTATTTCACGCTGATTTTCGGAACAGAGGGGGCTGCGAGAAATGGGTGATTTTATGACGGTTCATTCGCTCAACGTGGGAAAGCCAGTCGAGGTGGAACATCAAGGCAAAACGGTACGAACCGGCATCTTCAAAACGCCGGTGACGGAAGCAAGGTATCTCTCGTCGGTGAATTTTGCCGGTGATGAGCAAGCAGACCTTAAAAATCACGGGGGACCTGACAAGGCGGTTTGTGTCTATCCGTATGAGCGCTATGCTTATTGGGAAGAGAAGTTGGGGATTACCTTGGCACTTGGGGCGTTTGGGGAAAATATTACAACCGAAGGCATGCTCGAAGATGAGATCTGCATCGGTGACCGGTTCCGTATGGGCGGTACGATGGTTCAGGTCAGCCAACCACGTCAGCCTTGCTTCAAGCTGGGGATGAAGCATGGTTTGCCCGAACTGCCGCTGACCATCCAGCAAACGGGATATACCGGATATTATTTCCGGGTGCTCCAGGAAGGAGAGGTTCGGCCCGGGGATCAACTGGAGCTTGTCGAGAGGCATCCCGCAGGAGTTACGCTGGCGTTCGCGAACCGCGTGATGCACGTCGACAAAGAGGATGCCGATGGGATCCGGCGTATTTTGGCCGTGGAGGAGTTGTCAACCAGTTGGCGTGAACAGTTGACGGCCCGGTTGAATCGATTGACCAGCAAATAACCAGCTTGCAATACATCCGCTGCCCGTGATGGGGACGGATTTTTTCATGCTTCTAGTCCTAGATAGATGGCGATAGTCCCTGGTTTATCCAGAATTTCTCGTACGGGGATAGGCATCTAGGAGTGAAAATTTTTTTACAAGCGGGAAACATAGAAACTTTTACCTGGTATCGCACGTCAAATGGGAAGAGTTACTTTTTCTTTAGCTGTGCATTAGCAAGGGGAGGACGAGATATTTGAAAAAAATTTGGGCTTCGCTCTTAGCCGCACTCTTAATAATACCAATCTTTCAACAGACAACGGCGCAAGCGGCTACGCCGATCAGCATTTACATTGATGGTAACCGGCTGACTACCGACCAGGATCCGGTTATCATTAGCGGACGGGTGATGCTGCCGCTCCGGGCTATCTTTGAAGCGCTGGACGCCAAAGTGAACTACAACCAGACGTTGAAGACCGTTACCGCCTACAAAGACGGTACCACGATCACGCTGAAGCTGATGTCGCGTTCGGCAACCATCAACAATGAGACGGTTTTGCTCGACGTGCCGGCACAAAGCGTGAAAGGCAGAACAATGGTGCCCGTCCGCTTCGTCAGTGAGGCGTTAGGGCAGCAAGTCGGGTGGAACAATTCCGCCAAAATCGTAACGATTAAATCCGGCTTTGGATCGGGCGGATCGGGCGGCTCGGATAACGGAAGTGATCCTGGTCCGGTAACCTACGTCACGGCCCGTGATGTAGGAAATTACGGGGATGGACGGGATTTGCAAATCAGCTTCTCGAAATCCTCGAACGAATCGCGCGTTGAACAGTATCGCGTGATGGTCGTGAAGGCAGCGAATGCTTCCAGCTTTAATCTGGCAGCCGCCCAGAAAGTCGGCTCGGCCAATTACACCTCGTTGTCTCCGTCAGGATCCGATCCGTCCTTAACGCTGTCAGCCAGCGCACGGGATGTGGACGGAGCAGCGATTCGTGAGGATCAATCCTACGTTGCTTATGTATTGGTGATCGGCAAGGGCAACAGCGCCAATACGTTGTCGAATCCATCACCGGCCTTTACGTTGACCAACACCGTGTCCGTTGCGGCTCCAACGAACGTTAAAGTCAGTGACGTGAGCGATTACGGCGATGGCCGCGACCTGAGCGTCACCTTTACAAGAGCGCAAAATGAAAGCAACATCGCGAACTATCGCGTGTTCGTCGTCAAGACGAAGGACGCTAGCAGCTTTACAGTGAGCACGGCGAACAACCTGTCCAGCTCTTACTACACGCTTGTGTCCAAAACAGGGAGCGGATCGACGTTAACCGGTCAGTTGTCCTCTTCCACGCGGGATACGTCCGGTGATCTGATCAAGAACGGCGTGTCCTACACAGTGTTTGTGTTATCTGTGAGCAATAGTACGGGATATGCGAACAAATTGTCGTCCGGCTCCTCGGCGATTACACTCTCGCAAGGCTCGATTATCGCGCCGGTCATCACGAAGGTGGAAGACTGGAACGACTATGGCGACGGCCGCGACCTGCGGGTGAGCTTCAACCGGATCTCGGATGAAACGCGGATCAGTTCGTACCGGATCTTCGTTGTGAAAGCCAGTGACTATGCGAACTTCAGCCTGGCCAAAGCAAACCAAGTCTCTAGCGTGAACTATACGCAGGTGAACAAGACCGGTTCGAATATTACTTCGTATGCCTTGTCCTCCAATGCCCGGGATGTCGACGGAGCCACGATTCGCAACGGTGTCAGCTATCGGGTATTCGTTATGGCCGTGGGTACCGGGGCTTACGCAGGAAACAATACGCTGTCGTCCGCTTCGGCTGCGATCACGTTAACCAATGGCAGCACGGTGGATATGGTATCGAACGTCACGGTCGAAGACGTGAGCGATTATGGGGACGGCCGCGACCTGAAGGTAACCTTCACCCGGGCTGCGAACGAAACGTATATCAGCAATTATCGGATCCTGGTGGTCAAAACCTCGGATGCGAATAACTTTACGTTAGCCAAGGCAAACAATGTTGGCAGCGCCAATTATACGACGGTGAGCAAGAACGGCTATACACTTTCCACGGTTCTGAAATCGGGGGCGAGAGATGTAGACGGAGCCACGATCCGCAACGGCGTCAGCTATCGGGTGTTTGTCCTGTCGGTAGCCAGCAACGGATATAACCTGAGCAATGCGTTGTCTTCTTACTCCTCGCCGATTACATTGTCGCCAAATACAATTGATGCGGTTTCGAATATTAAAGTCTCCGACGTAAACGATTATGGCGATGGCCGGGATATGCAGGTTTCGTTCTCACATGCTTCCAATGAAACGTACATCAGCCAATACCGGATCATGGTGGTGAAATCGTCGAACGTTGGCAGCTTCAACTTATCGAAAGCAAATGCGCTGTCCAGCGATAGATATACGTCGGTCAGCAAAGGCAGCAGTACTTTGACTGCTACTCTCAACGCAAGTGCGAAAGACGTTGACGGCGACCGGATTAAAAACAACGTCGCTTACCGAGTTTTTGTCCTGTCCGTAGCCAATAACGGTGGGAACAATGTATTGTCGACGTACTCGAACTTAATTACGTTAAGCGACAATAGCGCTGTTAGTGCAGTTAATGGTTTGTATGCACAATTGAATGGCACGAAAAGCGGTACCTACCGAGATATCGATTTCGGTTTTAATAAGCTGGCAAATGAAAGTAATGTCGTGGAGTACCGGATTCTCGTAGTTCCAGCATCAAAAGCGGGTAACTATAAACTTACGGATGCCAACAAGGTCAACGATCCAGAGCGATTCACATCGGTAAATCCGAGCGGGAAGAACGTGAAGCAAACCTTGGCACACTCGAAGGACGTTGATGGAAATGAGATCAACAAAGATACCTCGTATCAAATTTTTGTTTTAACTGTAGCCAAGAACGGTGCTAACGCTCTATCTGCCGCGTCTAATGCTGTGAAGCCGACAGTGGGGCCGGATAATATTTCGGTTGCTCCGGTAACTCGACTCAATGCGGTGGCTGAAGGGAACTCCATTAAGGTTGATTTTGAGCAGCCTGACAACAGGAATTACATTCGATCCTATAAGGTTCTCGTAATTTCTGAAGACCAAACTTTAAACTTGGATGCGGCTATCGCTTTGAAAAACAATGGTGTCAATGTACCAGCCGATAATGGCACACTCAGTACTGTGGTTAGCCAAGATATCTATCACAATCCGATTGCTGCCGGGAAATACAGAGTCTATATTCTGTCAGAGCCGGATGGGACTAATGCAAAAGGATATGCACTTTCGAACTCTATAACGGTAGAAGTCCCTGTGGTACAATCGGAGCCCGAGGATGAGGGGCAAGGTGCAGAGCCGAAGGATACGGATTCATCTTCACTATAAATTCGATGTGCATTCACAAGAGCGGTGCGCTTAAGGCGCCGCTCTTTTTTTGTGTGGAATTGGCTCAATACAGGCGGCGGATTGACAATCTTTTCAAAATTTATGTAACATTAAGGTCAAACTAGGGAGCGGAAGGAACCCAAATGCGGAACATCGATGCAGTAGTCAAAGCAGACGGAACGCTGGATGAGAGCAAGATCTGGCGCCGGGAACCTATGTACCAAGGCATGAATGGACAATGGGTGGAGCGGATCTACCTCGCTCCGGGTCAAAGTTATATTTTCAAGCCGCTGACGAACGGGGAATCGGCGGACCGGGAGGCATGGGTGTACCGGAACGTGTTGGCGGAGCTGCCTGAGATTCCAGCGCCGATGCTGCTTGCCGCTTCGCCGGAGGGGAGCGGTGCTAAGAGCTGGGCGATCTTCGAGGATCTGGGGCAGCTGAACCATACCTACCGGCTGGAGTACGCCCGAGCGGCGGTGCGACAGCTGGCTCGCCTGCATGCGGCTCCCGTGGAACAGTGGCCGAGCTTGCCCGCCCAAGGCCCGAAGCCCGGCATCGCAGCCATCGCCGCAGACGTATTGAATCGGCGGGAGGAGGCACTGGCTGTCTTAGGCGGACAGGGGCTGCCGGTCCAGTGGTTGGATTCCGAGGTCATCTCGGCGGTCCGGGACGGGCCCGGGTTCACGGCCAAGCGGCAGGTGCTGTCGCATGGCGATCTGCATCAGGGCAATTACGCCGTGACAGGGGCGGGGCGCGTGGTGTTGCTGGATTGGGAGCATGCGCACCGGAATCTCCCCTATTGGGATTTGTACCATCTGATCGACATGTCCCATCCGCGCTTTCCTAAGGTGATGCCGGCAGAGGATCGGATGGAGCTGCTTGAGACGTATCTTGCAGAAGCGGACAAACAGGGCACGCCATGGGTCAAGGATGTGCTGATCCGGGAGTACGCCTGGTTTGCTGCGATCTTTTCCCTATGGATGCTCCTCTTGATTGAAGGAGATTTGCGCCGAGGCGGCGGCGTTTGGACGAAGGAAGGGCTGCTGCGGCAGCGGGAAGAGACGGCGAAAGGCTTGACTGGATGTTTGGAACTGCTGGAGAACCATGGGTAGCCTATGAACACTTGCGATTGCGATCTGTTAACGGACTGTAGTGACCTTATCAGCTCATTTTTCGAATATTTCCTGCAGTAACGGACCTGTAAGCCGCTATTTGGGCTATAAAGAGGTGTTTCTACCGGATTTGCCTACAATAAGGTCTCTCAAGTCCGTTGCTATGAACGTTTTTGTCAAGCCCTCGGTTTTAAATCTGCCTGAGCACGTGGCGCGAGAGCAAAAATGCGAGCGACGGTCGGCACGCTGC
>NZ_JAWDJI010000105.1:0-2599 GCF_032465655.1 Paenibacillus sp. 3LSP
GCCTGCGGCAACGCGGCCTGAGCCTGGGCAGCCTGCTGCCGCTTGCGCAGCGCGCGGCAGCTGCGGCAAGCGCCCCGGCGTGAGCCTTTGCCGGAGCGCTTGCCGGTGCGGCGCAGGAATTCGCCCAGCGGCTTGGCCTCGCCGCAATAGGCGCATATTTTTATCGCATTCGCGGAAGTTGAGTTAGGTTCAGGTTGCTGCTGCGTCAAGGGGGTCACCTCAGTTTGGTATAGGCTCGAAGTAGGATATGACTCCATTATACCTGAATCTATAGAAATAAAGCCAAGACCGGCCGGTCCTGGCTTAGGGTTTAGGATCAGGATTGTGATTTGGATTAGGATGTTGTTCCCCGGGTTGGCGTTACTCGGACACGGTTGCGGGTTGCCTGAGGCTGCGCATTTTGGTTAAAATTTTGCGGATGCTTTCATCGGAGAGGTGAAATCTTTCGGCTAAATCCCGTACCGTGCTCCCGGCGCGGTACAAGCGAAAAATCTCTTCGTTCCGTTTAGCAATCGAGTGGCGGGAACCGCTCAGTTCTCCCCATAACGCCCTTGACCGTTCCGGCTTGGGAATGTAAAGCAGCTCACCCTGAATATACGTTTGGAGCTCCTTCAGCAGCCTAGGGGGAAGAACATCCTTTCCATTTTTGTAATTCACGATCATGTACCTCCTTATTTCGTGCTCCGTCCTTGATTGCTGTTACGATATAAGTCAACATGCTCGCTTCCCCCTTTCCATTGAGTATTGGTACCGCTTGTTCCAACCTTCTTGGTGTAGAACAAACGACTTTGACTTTAAATAAAGACAAAATTTGGTTTTAACTGGATCTATCTTAACACAGGAATCGTCAAACATAAATAAGGGAGGCTGTTCCCAGCCCCCCGTTTATTGTGGTGCCGCGTTACGCGACAGCCACCTCACTCACTGAAATCACTTCGATCAGCCCCCTTTCCCGTGATTCGTCGGCCCGACATCTATATTAACTCATACTTCCGGCTGCAGGAAAAGCGAAAGAACAACTATAAGTGTTTTTTACGTCAGGTGTGCTAGAATAAGTTTGGTATCATTCCATGTATCCGGATTATCATGCTAACGATCAAGGAAGTGACTTGAAGGTGGATTTGTTTTCATTTAATCAAGAGCAAAGTCCGGCGGGGCGGTTGCTGGCGGACCGGATGCGGCCGACCTCGCTGGATGAATATATCGGACAAGAACATATTGTCGGCCCGGGCAAGCTGCTGCGGCGGGCGATTGAAGCGGACCAGGTCTCGTCGATTTTACTGTACGGCCCTCCCGGCTGCGGCAAAACGACGCTTGCTCATATTATCTCCAATCAGACGAAGGCGGAGTTCGTCAAGCTCAACGCGGTGGATGCGTCGGTGAAGGATGTGCGTGAGGTGATTGAAAAAGCCCAGAACGACAAAGCTTTTTACGGCACCAAAACGATTCTGTTCCTAGACGAGGTCCATCGATTTAACAGCTCGAGACAGGACGCATTACTACCGGCGGTGGAAAAAGGCACGATCATCTTTATCGGGGCAACGACGGAAAATCCGTTCCACTACGTTAACGGCGCGTTAATGAGCCGCTCCACGCTGTTCCAGCTGGAGCCGCTGACGAAGGAGCACTCGCTGATCGCGATGCGGCGGGCCTTGGCCGACAAAGAGAAGGGGCTGGGCTTTATGCCGCTGCAGGTTGACGAGGAGGCGCTGCTGCACATCGCTGCGATGGCGAACGGAGATATTCGGCGCGCGCTGAATGCGCTGGAGCTGGCGGCGATGACCACGCCCCCGCAATCGGACGGGACGGTGCACATTACGCTCGAAGTGGCGGAGGAATCGATCCGCCGGCCGCTCGTCAAAGCGGACGAGTCCACGCAATATGACGTGCTGTCCGCGTTTCATAAATCGATTCGCGGCTCCAGCGATGCGGCGGTGTTCTGGTTCCTGTACGCGGTTGAGAAGCTGGGAATGGACCCGATGACATTCATCCGACGGTTGATCGCTGCCAGCAGCGAGGATATTGGTCTGGCCAATCCACAGGCGATGGTACAGGCCGTCAGCGCCTTGGAGGCTTACCGCAACAATGGCTGGCCGGAAGCACGGCTGAATATTGTCCAGGCGATCTTGTTTGCGGTCGAAAGTCCAAAATCCAACGCGGTGGTTGAAGCGATTGGGAACGCCATGGCGGCGATCGAAGAGGTCAAATCTGCCGAAGTGCCGCTCCATTTGCGCGACACGCATTATAAGGGAGCGGTGAAGCTTGGGCATGAAGGCTACAAATATCCGCATGATTATCCCGGGCATTACGTACAGCAGGAGTACCTGCCCAAGCGATTGTCCGGTCGGACGTTCTACCATGCCACGGAGCAAGGGAATGAGGCGAAGATCAAGCATAACCAGGAGCTGCGGCGCAGAAGCGGAAGGTAGAAGGGAAAGTGCGAGGCGAGGGAAGGCAAGAGGATCGCAAGCCAAGTCGCAATAGCCCGGTTATGCATAAAAAAAGGGAGCCCCACGTCATTCACCGACGCGGGGCTCCTCTTTATTATGGCTTTAGCCAGTTGAGCTCGCGAAGCGTGCGAAACAAAAAACCACCCGCT
>NZ_JAWDJI010000106.1:0-12354 GCF_032465655.1 Paenibacillus sp. 3LSP
ACCAAGATTAACAATTAATTGAATACCATGTCACTTTAGATGCAAGGCTAGTGCGGTTTCACCCGTGATAGAAGCCTAATATCCGAATTTACCGGATATTAGGCTTTTCTACGCTTTGCCGCGGAAAAATCATGATGTTAAACTGCAAGGGACTAAAGCCATGAAAGCGCATGCTTTCAGGCTGTGACAGGTTTCGCGGCGTTCAGACGACTCTCCCTGATCCTGCTGCTAAGACGTCCGGAACCGTTTGGTTGTGAAGAGGTATCTGAAGTACAGTTCCACAAACGGGTGTAGGAGGAGAGACATGGAGGTTCTTAGGCAACTTCGGGTGTATTACCAGGCTAAGTTGAATTACTTGGTGTTGTCGATTTTATGCTTGGCAGCTGCGACTGGGCTGGGGTTAGTTTACCCGATGCTGTTGCGCAAGCTGATCGATGATGTCATTTGGCCGGGGAATTATGGAGAGGTCGTATGGCTTGCCGCGACGGCAGTTTCGGTTGTGGCCGTGAAGGCGTTTCTGCAGTTTTTGCACGGTTTTTTTGGCGGAAGACTGGGGAATTACTTGGCGTATCGGTTGCGTAACGCATGTTACGAGAAACTGCAATTTTTATCGTTCCGCTACTATGACACGGCGAAGACCGGGGATCTAATGTCGCGGTTGACGGGGGATTTGGAAGCCATCCGCAACTTTGTGGGGTTTGGCTTTGCCCAGCTGCTGAATCTGATCTTGATGGTCACATTTGGATCAGCGGTCATGCTGTCCATTCATTGGCAGCTTACGTTAATCACGATGATTACCATCCCTTTCCTGGCTGGCGTAGCCCTCAAATTTGAGTCTAAAATTCATCCAGCCTTTCAGGAAATGCGTCTGGCGCTCAGTTCCTTAACAACCGCGGTTCAAGAGAACGTGACAGGCGTACGTACCGTCAAATCGTTCGCCCGGGAGCCGCATGAAGTGGAGAAATTCTCGCTTCGCAATGAGCGCTATAAAGATAATCAGATCTTCGCAGCCACGTTGTGGAGCCGATTCTTTCCAGTCATGGAGCTGCTGGCTTCCATCAGCGTTGCGGTGCTGCTCTCGGTCGGCGGGACCTTGGTGATTAAGGGCTCAATGTCGCTCGGCGATCTGGTCGCGTTCTTTAGTTTAATCTGGTTTATTATTGGTCCGATGTGGGGCTTAGGCTTTCATATCAACAACTATACGCAATCTAAAGCGTCCGGGGAACGGGTGCTGGAAATTCTTAATCAACCGATCGATGTGAAGGACAAAGAGCAAGCGGTAGAGCTGGACCCGGATCAGGTTCGCGGCGATGTCCGGTTCGACCGAGTGACGTTTGCTTACGGGAACAAAATGCCGGCGGTCGTAGATATCGACTTCCATGCCCCGCCCGGCTCCGTCATTGGCTTCCTTGGCGGCACCGGCTCCGGCAAATCGACGATCATTCAGTTGCTGATGCGTGCTTACGACGTGAATAAAGGCTGCATTTTACTGGATGGCCAAGACATTCGGGAGCTGAGCGTACGCAGTCTGCGCAGCCAAATTGCGACGGTGTTTCAGGAGACATTCCTGTTCTCGTCATCGATTAAGAACAATATTGCTTACGGCATGACCGACGTCACGATGGAAGAAATCATTCGTGCTGCTCAACTGGCGAAAGCACATGATTTTATTATGGAGCTGCCGGACGGTTACGATACCGTTGTAGGGGAACGGGGACTGGGATTGTCCGGGGGTCAGAAGCAGCGGATCGCCATCGCCCGCGCCTTGCTCAAGAATCCTAAAATCCTGATTTTGGACGATGCCACCAGTGCGGTGGACATGGAGACCGAGCAGGAGATCCAATCCGGGTTCAAAGAAGTGATGCGGGGACGGACCACGTTTATTATCGCCCATCGGATCTCTTCGTTGCGACATGCCGATGAAATTCTGGTCTTAAACGAAGGACGGGTAGTCCAACGCGGGAAACATGAGGAATTAATTAGAATCCCAGGTCCATACCAGGATGTATACCGTATCCAATATGCAGACCATTTGGCTGGAGCCCTTGGGCATGAAGGGGAGGGAGAGGCGTGAATACCTATACCGCGACCAGGTCGAAATCGAAGTCCGGCAAGGATGCCGGCCTAGGTAAAATCGAAGAACGGTTTGTGTATCAGGACGATGAGCTGATTGATAAAGCGTTTGACTGGCAGCAATTCCGTAGGCTCTTTGCTTATATGAAGCCATATGCCAAGCAAATGTTGCCTTTGATCATCGTGATGACTGTGCTTGGCACCGTGACAAAGTTGGCTGTACCTTATTTGACCAGTTTGGCCATCGACCGCGCGATCGCCCCGTCGAACGGACAGACCAGCCTATCGTTGCTGTACGGAATTACTGCCTCCGTCCTTGTTCTGTACCTCATTCAATGGGCTTCCGGTGTCTACCGGATTAAGTATACGAATATCATTGGGCAGAGAGTCATCTATGATTTGCGCGCCGACTTGTTTAAACATATTCAGAAGCTCTCATTTAACTTCTTTGACAAACGCCCGGCGGGCTCGGTGCTGGTGCGGGTCACCAATGACGTCAATTCCCTGCAGGATCTGTTTACCAACGGGGTCGTCAACCTGATGATCGATTGTGTGCAGCTGGCCGGGATCGTCGTGATTTTGCTGCTGATTAACTGGAAGCTTGGGCTGGCGGTGATGGTTACCGTCCCGATCATGTTCCTCATTTCCACCAAACTGCGGCAAAAAATCCGGATGGCCTGGCAGGAAGTCCGGATGAAGAACTCGCGGATCAACTCCCATTTGAACGAGTCGATTCAGGGGATTCGCGTCACTCAGGCTTATACGCAAGAACGGGAGAATATGCGCTATTTCGATTCGATGAACCTGAGCAACAAGAAGTCATGGGATAAAGCGTCAGCGATGAACCAGGCGTTTGGCCCCTTGATCGAAATAACCGGGGGCATCGGTACATTTGTCTTGTTTGTACTGGGCGTCTACCTGATTCAGTCGGGAGAACTGACGATTGGTCTGTTGGTGGCGTTCAGCAACTATGTGGGTAACTTCTGGGACCCGATCAACCGCTTGGGGCAAATGTACAACCAGCTGCTGGTGGCGATGGCCTCCTCGGAACGGATCTTCGAGTTTATCGATGAGGAGCCAAATATCGCGGATAAGCCAGGAGCCAAACCGATGCCTGCGATCACGGGCGAGATCCGCTTTAACCACGTCGTCTTTGAATATGAAAAAGGGCGTCCTGCCCTAAAAGGCATCGATCTGGAGGTGAAACCCGGTCAGTCGGTTGCCCTTGTTGGCCACACCGGCTCGGGAAAAAGCACGATCATCAACCTGCTCAGCCGGTTCTATGATCCTAGCGGCGGGTCAGTTGTCATTGATGGTTATGATATCCGTGACGTGACGGTCCAAAGCCTCCGCAGTCAGATTGGCGTCGTGCTTCAGGATACGTTTATTTTCTCTGGAACGATTCGGGAGAATATCCGTTTTGGTCGATTGGAGGCTACGGATGAGGAAGTAGAAGCCGCAGCGAAGGCGGTAAATGCCCACGATTTTATCGTGAAACTGCCAAACGGTTACGATACGGAAGTAGAGGAACGGGGGAACGTGCTGTCCATGGGGCAACGCCAGCTGCTGTCGTTTGCCCGGGCGTTGCTGGCCAATCCGCGGATCCTGATCCTCGACGAGGCAACGGCCAGCATCGATACGGAAACGGAGCTGAAGATCCAAGAGGCTTTGAAGGTGCTGCTCAAAGGCAGAACGTCGTTTATCGTAGCTCACCGGCTCTCCACCATCCGAAGTGCTGATAACATCATCGTGCTGGATCATGGTGAGATCAAAGAAATGGGCACCCACAGGGAATTGATGGAACGAAAGGGAATCTATTACGGCTTAGTCCAAGCACAGTTCCGTTATTTGTAACTTTTTATCGAAAAATATTTAGATTTTTAATTAGAACTATTGCAATCTTGCCCGTAAAGCCGGAAAATAGAGTAGGATACTAAAACGGCAAATTTATTAAAGGTGGTTTGGTCCAATTGAGTAGTGAGGCGTTAGCTCCGGCTTTGGTCATTCGCAAGGCTTGTTGCGACGATGTTCCACACATGCTTCCTTTAATGCGTCAACTGCGTTATCCAATGACGGCCAGTGTATTGAAGGAACGTTTAGAGATGTTGGAAGGCCAGCTGTTGCTAGGCAACCTGGTTGCGGAACTTGACGGCGTGGTCGTTGGGACAGCTTTTCTCAAGCAGCTTCAGACACACGACATGAGTAGACCGGTAACCCGGATTACAGCATTGGTTGTTGATGAGAAACACCGCGGCACAGGGATCGGAAGACGGTTGATCGAAGCGGCGGAGATGTGGGCCCGTGAACGGGGCAGCACAGATCTGGTATTATCTACAGCCCGCGAGAACCATCTTGCCGCCAAAGCGTTCTATGAACATTGCGGCTTCAGATGCACCGGCTACCGAATGAATAAGCCGTTGAACTAAGCTTAGAAAATTAAATTAAACAGCGTTGTAAGCGATAGCGCTCCGCCTTTGAAGAAGGGCGGGGCTTTTTTGTGTTCTACGGAGAAGACATCTGTGTAAAATTATTTTACTTTATTGACTGATAATCAAGTTGGAAATTGTAGTTTTACGTAGTCAAGGGAGTAAGGTGATTTCATATGTCACGATTACTAACATAAATCGCGAACTAGCAAGTGATTTATGTTAGATAATATGACTGATACATAACACAAACGGGGCGAAGCCCTAGAACAAGATTGATCTGAGGAGGATGTGTATGAAGGGGAAAAAAAGAATTGCCTGGCTGGTTAGTGCATGTTTCATCATCGGGTTGCTCTCGGGGTGTAATTCGACCGGCAACGCGGCAAAACCGGCGGCTGGAAATACCAGCGCTTCTGGAGGGGGAGGTACGGTCATCAAGATCGCCTCGCAATCTCCGCTGTCCGGGGGCTCGGCCATTCAAGGGGAATCGATTAAGCTGGGCGGACAGATGGCGCTGGAGGAGCGTCAGGCTGAATTTAAGGACTTGGGATTTGATCTGCAATTCGTTCCTTACGATGACCAAGGCGATTCGAAGAAAGGTGTCGCCAACGCTGAATTGATCGGCGCGGATCAAGCGGTATTGGCGGTGCTTGGACATTTGAACTCCGGAGTATCGATTCCGAGCTCGGTTGTTTATGAGAAATACAATATTCCGATGGTTTCGCCGGCTAGTACGGCAACGGACTTTACAGACCGGAAGCTGAAGATTGCGAACCGGATTGTCGCTCGCGACGACTTCCAGGGACCGGCGGGTGCCGAATATGCCGTGAAGACGGTCGGGGCGAAAAATATTTTCGTTATCCAAGATAAAACTGCTTACGGCCAAGGGTTGGCCGATGCTTTCCGCAGCTCCGCTGAAGAGCTGGGAGCGACGATCGCCGGGTACGAAGGGATCACGGTAGGTGAAAAAGACTTTAACGGTGTTCTGAACCAAGTGCTGAGCAAAAAACCGGACTTTATCTTCTTCGGCGGGATGTATGCCGAGGCTGGATTGATTGTTAAACAGGCTCGTGAGAAGGGCATCACGGTGCCGATCATGGGTGGGGATGCGCTGGATTCCTCGGGGATGGTGGACATCGCTGGCGATAAGTTGACGGAAGTCGCTTACAGCTCGGTATCTACGGACGTTACGAAATCCAACAAGGACTGGGCGGAGAAATACGAAGCGAAGTTTGGCAAATCCGTGGAGAACTACTCCGCTTATGCCTATGATTCGATGAACATTATTTTGAACGCGGTGAAAAAAGCGATTGAGGACAATAGCGGCAAGCTGCCGACCCGTGAGCAAGTCCGCGATGCGGTCCGGGCGACCACTGATTTCGACGGGATTGCTACGAAGGTCAGCTTTGACGACAAAGGCGATAACGAATACGCCAAGGTCTTCATTTATAAATTCGATTCACCAACTTATCCTGGCACGATGGTATCCGAAATCGAACAGCCGAAGTAATTGGACGAACGGCAATAACGCAGAAGGGGTAAGGACAAATGGATATGATCCTGCAAACACTCCCCCAGGTTTTGGTGGACGGATTAACGTTAGGTGCGGTCTACGCGGTAGTGGCCATCGGCTATACGATGGTATACGGCATTCTCGAATTTATTAATTTCGCGCATGGAGAAATCTTTATGACCGGTGCATTTGTCGGCACCGCCGCCTTGTTGACGATGAACTCGGCCGGTTGGCTCGGCGGGTTGCCCGCTGCCGTTACTTATTTTTTGATCCTAGCGATGGCGATGTTGTCAACCGGGTTGCTGGGGATCGGGATCGAGCGGGTGGCTTATCGCCCGCTCCGCCGGGCTCCCAAGCTCATCTCATTGATTTCAGCGATCGGCGTGTCCTTTCTATTACAGGATATCGTCCGCTTTATCGCGGATCTCCGTACCGGGAATTTTATCGTAACCGGCATTTCTCTTTACGGAGAAAACTTGAAGCTGGGCGCATCCTCCTTATGGAGCGGGTTTGACGACGCTTTTCTGAAGACCAATACGATCATCGTTGTGGCGGTGGCTGTCCTCTTGATGGCAGGGCTAGATTTCTTCGTGAATCGCACCAAATGGGGAACCGCGATGCGTGCGGTAGCCCAGGACCGAGAGACGGCGTCCTTGATGTCCATTAACGTCAACAAGGTCATTGCGCTGACTTTCTTTATCGGATCGGCACTCGGCGGCGGAACCGGCGTTCTGTTCGCCCAACAGTACGGCACCATCGATCCGTATATCGGGTTTATCCTGGGGATGAAGGCCTTTACGGCAGCGGTGCTTGGCGGTATCGGCAATATCCGCGGCGCGATGTTTGGCGGATTGTTCATTGGTGTGTTGGAAATGTTCTCGTCCGCGAACCTGTCTGTCATCACAGGCGGTGCGCTGGGCGGGGAGTATAAAGACGTTGTCGCGTTTCTGATCCTGATTGCGGTACTCATTTTCAAGCCGGAAGGGTTATTCGGCAAAGCCGTGAAAGAGAAAGTGTAGGTGATCGGCTATGAACAAACTGAAGCTCTGGCTGGGCCAAAGCCAGCTTGCCCAAGCCTTGTTATTGACACTGTTTGTCTTTGTTACAGCGGCAGGCGTATATTTTTCGAATAAATCGGTCATCGCCTTCCTGCTCTTGCTCGGCTCCTTGCTGCTGCTATACTTAACGACCTTCCGAACCTCGATTAAATGGGCGGTTGGTGCGATGCTGCTGCTGGTAGTTATTCCGTTCGCTACTTCCGGCGGCCCGGCTCATCAATCGTATATGGAGGTGGCGACGCAGTGCGGCATTTACATTGCGATGGCGTTAGGGTTAAACATCGTCGTCGGATTCGCCGGCCTGCTTGACCTTGGATTTGTTGCATTCTTCGCGGTAGGTGCTTATACGTACGCCATTTTTGCCACGCCGCAGGCCAACGAATTCATCTCCGGCCAGTTGTTTCCGCTGCCTGGAGGCGCGTTTTGGATTTTTATCGTGCTTGGCGGCTTTATGGCAGCCCTGTTTGGACTGCTACTTGGTTTGCCGGTACTTCGGGTCAAGGGCGACTACCTGGCGATCGTTACGCTGGGGTTCGGGGAAATTATCCGGATTATCTTTAACAACTTGGATAAACCGGTGAATGTTACGAACGGGGCGATGGGGTTGTCCTCAATACAACCGCCGAATTTGTTTGGTCTCTCCTTTACGTTTCCGAACCAGTTCTATTTTATCGTCCTTTTTATATTGGCGATCGTCATTTTCGGTGTGAAACGGCTGGAGCATTCCCGGTTGGGACGGGCGTGGAAAGCGATACGGGAGAACGAGATTGCTGCACAATCGATGGGCATTCCGCTCATCCGCACCAAACTGACGGCTTTTGCGATTGGCGCTTCCTTTTCTGGCATGATGGGCGTGGTGTTTGCTGCGAAGCAGACGTTTATCGATCCGACAAGCTTTACCCTGCTTGAATCGATCACGATTCTGGTGATGGTACTGCTAGGCGGCATGGGCAGCGTGCCTGGTGTTATTCTTGGCGCAGCGTTGGTCACCATTTTGAATTTGCAGGTGCTGACGGAACTCACCAACTGGCTAAACCAGTTGACGCTGCAGGGAGTAATCGAGCTTCCCAGTTCAATCTCGCCTTCCAAGATGCAACGCCTGATCTTTGGTGTAATCCTGTTGCTCGTTGCCATCTTCAGGCCGAACGGCTTGATCGCCGCCAAGAACAAGAAGGTAGATGCCGCGAAGCTTAAGGCGCAGCGTTCCGGCAATACGTTATCCACTTTACCGCCTGCCAATCAACAAAGCGGAGGTGTGAGCCAATGACGACGATTCTGAAGGTAAGCAAGCTGGTGAAGCGCTTTGGCGGACTGACGGCGGTTGGAGGCGTTGACTTCGCGTTTCCCCGCGGTAAAATATCCGCTGTCATCGGTCCGAACGGCGCTGGGAAAACGACTTTTTTCAATATGATCACCGGCATTTATACCCCGGACGAGGGCACGATCGAGTTGGACGGTGCATCGATCGTTGGCGTTAAGCCCCATCAAATCGTCAGTTTAGGTATCGCCCGGACGTTTCAAAATATCCGGTTGTTTGGCAGTATGACCGTGCTGGAAAACGTGATGGTGGGGATGCATACCCATCTGAAGACAGGCATTTTCGGGACACTGCTCTCACTGCCTCGAGCCAGACACGAGGAGGAACAGGTGCATCAAGAGGCGTACCGCTTGCTGGAGTTCGTCGGGCTGCAAGAGCTTTTGAACGAACAGGCGGCGAGTCTGCCATACGGTGCACAGCGGCGGCTTGAAATTGCCCGGGCGTTAGCGGCGAGGCCGAAGGTGCTGCTCCTGGACGAACCGGCTGCCGGGATGAATCCGCGCGAGACAACAGAGCTGATCAGCTTGATCCGACGCATCCAGGAGGAAACGGGGATGACGATTATTCTGATCGAGCATGACATGAAGCTGGTGATGGAGTTGTCCGAGCATATCCTGGTGCTTGATTACGGAACGAAAATTGCGGAAGGTGGGCCGGATCATATTCGCTCCCACCCTAAAGTGATTGAAGCCTATTTGGGCAAAAGTGCGGTTCAAGGCAGCGGCAATGCCGTACAGGTCGAGGTGATATCATGAGCTTGCTGGAGTTGAAAGATGTCCACGCCTATTATGGGGCAATTGAAGCGTTAAAAGGTATATCCATAACCGTAGAAGAAGGGGAAATCGTTTCGTTGATCGGCTCCAACGGAGCCGGGAAGTCCACAACGCTAAAGGCGATTTGCGGTCAGGTCAACACAACCGGCACCATTTGCTTTAGCGGCACGGAGATGTCCAACTTGCCTCCGCATCAAGCGGCGTTGGCGGGAATCGCACATGTGCCGGAAGGACGGCGGATCTTCCCGCGTTTGACGGTGAAGGAGAACCTGGAGATGGGCGCTTTTTCCGTGCGGGACAAGAAGGTGATCAAGCAGCGGATGGAGCGAGTGTTCGACCACTTCCCGCGTCTCAGAGAACGGATGACGCAAACGGGCGGGACGATGAGCGGCGGCGAGCAGCAAATGCTGGCCATCGGCCGGGCCATGATGATGCAACCGAAAATATTGCTGTTGGACGAACCGTCGATGGGACTTGCTCCGATTATCGTCGAGCAAATTTTCGAGATGATCCAGCAGTTGAACCGCGAGGGGATGACGGTGCTGCTTGTTGAGCAAAACGCTTTTCAAGCCCTGCAAATCGCGCATCGCGGCTATGTGATGCAAACCGGAGAAATCTTGATGGAGGATGAAGCCGGTTTGTTGCTTGCCAACGAGCAGGTGAAGGAAGCTTATTTGGCTTAAGCCTGCGGCAGGCTGATCCTATCGTTGTCCGGACACTATTGCACGATTATCCCATTGAATCCTATTAACAAACGAGAAATGAACTTCCGTATTCAAATTAACCACGTAGCAGAGACTACGTGGTTTTTGTTTGCTTATAAAATTAGTGCAGAATTAATTTGCCGCATAATACCGGCTCTGCTCGTATGCGGCTGCCGTGCGGCGGGAATAACAGTATTGCTCTCGGTAGGATTCGAGGCGTCCGCGGAACTCGAGTTGGAGATGCGGACAGCGGCATAGATCGGATGGGGTTGTTAATCCCGCAGATTTCTCCAGAAGGTTAACGCCGGCTTCTTGGAAGACCCGGCTGACGAACTGAGAACAGAAGTAAGAGTTTTCTCCGCCAAGCTCCATATTTAAAATGATCCCTAAGAGTCCAAGAAAGTTATAGGTGTAAAGCTCGTCGTTATCCTCGAAAGTTTTCACGAAGTTGCGCATGCGCATGTAATTCTCCGCGCTAACCTTGCAGCTATATACAGCGCAGGTTGCTTTCTCGAATACCCCGGAATGAATGTCCTCTCTGACGAAACCGCCAAAGATCGGAATGAGGGGGTGTTTCCGCCCGAAGCTATAGACCTCTCGCAGTTCGGGATCAAACGCGATCGAGGCATGATTGTAGGGTGCTCTCGTATAGAGGCCGATCATTTTGGCCACCAGGGTTGTTGGATTGCTTAGCAGAACATAGATTTTCTTCTCATTGTTCATCATTTCGACCACCATTTACTGTTGATGATAGTTCCATTGGATATTAACATGGTACTAGGATTATGGGAATCCCAAAACGGACCGAAGGCGGAAAACAAACTAGACTAAGGTCTTGGTTCCTTCTCGCCGATCCGCATGATCCGTAATTTACTTTTGCGGACCGATACGTTAAAATCGGGGGGAAATCAGGGCATGGAAGAGGATGGTCCATCGATGTATAAATTGGTCTTAGCCGATGACGAAGAAGATGTGCGCGAAGGCCTATTGGGCCTAATCGATTGGGAAGGTCTCGGTTATGTCGTCCTAGAGACGGCGGAGAACGGCAAAGAAGCAGTTGAGCTCGTGGAGAAGCATGCGCCGGACGTTGTGGTGACGGATATTCAAATGCCGTTTATGAATGGCTTGCAGCTTTCCGAGTGGATCCGTGAACGGTATCCGGCAACGAAGATCATCATTTTAACCGGGTACGAGGAATTTGAATATGCACAGAAGGCCATCCGACTGGGAATCGATGAATATATTTTGAAACCGTTTTCAGCTAGAGAATTGGCTGAAATTTTACGTAAGGTGAAGCTGCAGCTCGACGAGGAAATGGCTGCGAAGGAAAATGTGCAGCTGCTGACCGAGCACTACCGCAAAAATCTGCCGATCCTGCAAAGTCTATTTTTGTCTTCGCTCGTATCCCGGCGGCTGCAAGAAGCGGAAATTCATGAAAAATGTGAGCATTACGATCTGGACCTCAGCGGGAATCGATATATGGTGTCTGCTATTCGCATCGATTCCGTGCCAGCTCGGCGGGGACTAGACGAAAGTGAAGCATCGGGTAAAAGTGCGACGTTGTCTCTGAAAGATACGAATGACACTCAGCTGCAGCTTTTTGCTGTCTTTAACATTGCGGAGGAAATTGCTAGTCTCCATCCGAAATGCAGAGCATTCATCCATCATGACGAGGTCGTGGTGCTCAGCGTAGGGGAACCTGGATCGGACAAGCCGCTTGCGGACCAAACGCTGCGACTGTTAGATGAAATCCGGTTTAGCGTGGAACGCTTCCTCAAGTTGTCGGTGACGATTGGCGCCGGTTCTGAGGTAGGACAATTAAGCGAGCTTTCCGGGTCCTATGAAGAGGCAGTAAAGGCGCTCGATTACCGCGTTATCCTCGGGGGAAACAAAGTGATTTGGATTGAGGATGTGGAATCGCGGCAAACGGACCCGTTGTCATTGGATGAAATGAAGGAGAAAGAACTGGTGCGTTGCTTGAAGGTTGGCAGTGACCAGGAGTTGGTTCACCTTCTGGAGGAACTGTTTAAGGCATTAACGGACACCAAAGCATCGTATCAGGACTTCCAAGTATATTTGCTGGAGCTGCTGACCGCAGTCATCAAGGTTGCCAAGGACATCCGCGTTGACTTCGAAAAATTGTTTGGAGATGGGGAAGGGTTTCTTGGACAGTTCATTAAATTTTCGCATGCCGACGAAGCCAAAGCCTGGTTCCTGGATATTTGCATGAAGCTGAAGCAATCCATCGCCACAGATCGGCAATCCAGTTATAACAAGCTGGTGGATGAGGCGAAGGAATATATCAAGGCGCATTATGGTGACCACGATATCTCCATCGCTAAGGTATGTCAGCATCTTCATATCAGTACCGGGTATTTCAGTAACATTTTCAAAAAAGAAACGAAGACGACCTTTGTCAATTACTTGATGGGCGTTGTCAGTGTCAAGCTAGCGTGGGCAGTCATTTAAGATGCCTGGAACGCGAACCC
>NZ_JAWDJI010000107.1:0-40724 GCF_032465655.1 Paenibacillus sp. 3LSP
GAGCCATTAGCTCAGTTGGTAGAGCACCTGACTTTTAATCAGGGTGTCGAAGGTTCGAGTCCTTCATGGCTCACCAGTTTCATATTTGTTTAAGCGGACGTGGCTCAGCGGTAGAGCATCGCCTTGCCAAGGCGAGGGTCGCGGGTTCGATTCCCGTCGTCCGCTCCATTCTATATTATGGCGCCATAGCCAAGTGGTAAGGCACAGCTCTGCAAAAGCTTTATCCCCAGTTCGAATCTGGGTGGCGCCTCCATTGATAATTCGCGGGAGTGGCGGAATCGGCAGACGCACAGGACTTAAAATCCTGCGGTAGGTGACTACCGTACCAGTTCAAGTCTGGTCTTCCGCACTTTTAATTCATTTTATATGTGCCGGTGTGGCGGAATTGGCAGACGCGCGCGACTCAAAATCGTGAGGGAAACCGTGGGGGTTCGAGTCCCTTCACCGGCATTACAATTAACAGAACAGTTCATTAGATCCAAGATCTAGTGAACTGTTTTTATTTTGCACTTGTAATCCTCTTCCTTGACAGCCTAGAGGCAGAATCAACAAATTTGGAGCTAACGGTGGTTCAGCCTTAGCTTTGAAAAAAAGCCCATCACACGTCCTTGTTCAGAAATCGTGTGATGGGCTGATTCATTACTTACTACGGTTTATTTTGAAGCACTCCGATACTTGTTTAAGAACTCCTGCACTTTCGCTGGATCCGCGACCAACTCGTTGCCGGTCTTCACCAACGGGCTAACCGTAGAGGCCGCTTTGATCTTATTGCCATTGTAGAAGGCTAGAATTTCATCCTGGTTGATGGAATAAAGCACGGCCTTACGCAAATCCTCGCTTTCGGCAACAGGACGTCCTTTGGTATTAAAGAGCAGGTAAGTCACACCGTTACTTTCGATAGTTTGCAGTTGCAGCTTACTGTCGCCTTTAACAATGTCATACTTCGTTTCCGGTACGCCGTAATACAGGTGGATTTCGCTGTTGCGCAGTGCGGACAGAGCGCTGTCGGCATCGGCGATAAAGCGAACTTTTACCGTAGAGATTTTTGGCTCATATTCGCTGCCTTTCCGATATCCCGGATTTTTATAGAAGGTGGCCTCGTAGTCGTTCTTGGATGATAAAATGTACGGTCCGCTGGCATACAATGTGTTGTTGTATTGAGGGCCTTCCGTCACAGTGTTCTGATCTCCGTATGGAACGTCCTTGTTCACGTCGAAGGTAGCTACGTCATACGTATTGATGCTCTCGACTTGTTTCTTGGACACGATCCCTGCCGACTGGTGACCCAAGTAGTTCAGAACTTGCGGGAATGGCTCTGTGGTGGTCAGTTTGACGACCTGGTATTTGCCAGCTTTATTGTCAGCTTGGTTCTTATCAGCAACGAGCTCTTTAATTTTCGTTTCCAATCCGGCCTCGAGCGCTTCTCTGACACTTCCGCCGCCGCCGGCTCGTTGGATCTTATCTAGGGAAGACAAGTCCGTGACGATCTCTACGTTCTTGATATGTTCATGTAAGCTGTAAGTGCGATGATCGGGTACCGAATTTTTGTCCTTTGCTCGCAGCAAGGAGAAGACGACGTCGTCAGCACCTACACGCTCGCCTGTGTCGACTGCTTTTTTGTCTTCGATCTTTGCAAAATTGATATCATCCCGAAGCAGGAAATAGTATTCCGAGTTCCCTTCGGCGATGGTGTGGTTATGGGAGAGGGAACCTTCGGAAGTAATTTGGTCATCATCCGTTAAGTTGATCAGGCGAACGTACATATTGGTGTTCAGTTGGTTAATGGAACCGTCGTTGCCCTTGATGGGATCCAGGGATGTTAACACGGAAGCCGCTTGCGTAAGCAGCAGCGGTTCTTTATCGCGTTTGGACGTATCGTTGAAGTCGATGCTCTCCCAGGCCAGGGCACGGGATTTAGACAATCTAACGCTAGCTGGATTCAGAATGTTTTTGTTAATGGCTTGGCTCTTCAAAGAAATGTAAAGTGGTGCGATATAGGCTTTGTCAAAGACCAGCCGTTGTTCAAATTGCTTATAAGTCTCCTTGTATTGCTCCGGTGTCTCAGTTGCAGCTTTGTCGATCAATTGATCGATTTCCGGATCGGCTAAGATGCTGTAATCACCGCCGGTCTTGAACAGCGATCTCACGGCGTAATCAGGGTTGCCAGTTACAGTCGTCCAGCTGGACAAAGCGATGTCAAAGTTACCCGCGTCTTGTTGGGCTTTAAAGCTGCCGTAATCCGGTTGGAGATTCAACTTCACGTTAAAGCCGTTTTTGGTCAACTGGTCTCGGATGATGTTAACATCGGATTCGTTGGAGCTGGAGGCGAGCAGCTCTATTTCTACAGGAGTTTGATCTACCGTGTTTTCCGCTTCTGCATTGGGGGTACTTTGGTTGCCGGCTACGTCCGACTTGGTCTTCACAGAGCATCCGCTGGCCACCAAAATCAAAGCGATCAGCAAGATAAGTAGTGGTTTTCTCTTCATTCTATAATTCCTCCCTCAATTAAGTAAAAAAATAATATGTTCATTCATTTTCCGCAGACGAAAAACGAAAGAATAACCACTCCAGAAAAGTGTAAATGACGTTAGCCAAGTTTAGGATCTAACGCATCCCTGAGCCCGTCGCCCAAGAAGTTAAAGGACAGAACAAGCGCAATGATGGCAAGTCCAGGATAAACGGCTAAGTAGGAATGGGATTCCAGATACGTGCTGCCCAGCTTCAAAATATTGCCCCATTCCGGAATATGCGGCTCTACGCCAAGTCCAAGAAAGCTGAGACTGCTGGTAGAAATGACGGCGGTGCCAATCGTTAAGGTTGACTTGACGATCATCGGCGCCAGCGCCCCCGGCACGATATGCTTGAAAATAATTGCGGCATTGGAAGTTCCCAAAGCCCGGGCCGCCTCAACAAATTCGTAAGTGGATACGAGCAGTACGTTAGCCCGCATCGTTCTTGCATAGGTCGGAATGGCACCAACGCTTAGCGCTAAGATGAGATTTACCGTATTAGCACCAAAGGCCGCGATGATGGCAATCGCCAGCAAAATCCCCGGTATAGCGTAAAGAATGTCCAAGAACCGCATGATGATATTGTCGGTATGCCGCCCGTAGTATCCGGATATCGCTCCCAGAGCACCGCCGACTATGAATGGCAGAACGGTCGAAAGGAAGCCAACAACTAATGATATCCGAGCGCCAAACACGATTCGTGAAAACAGACATCGACCGAAATTATCCGTACCAAGCGGATAGGCTAAACTTGGGCGTTGCAGGATGGCGCTGTAGTTGTTTTCGGTGGCCATCGCGTAATCAAAGGTAAAAAAGCTGCATACCGAGAGCGAAAACAAAAGGATGATAAAGAACAGTCCAAGCATAGACGGCGTGCTCCGGGTCAGCTTGCTCCAAACTTCCTCCCACTTGTAGGTCCCTGGATTGCCATGATTCCGTAGTTTGATCAGCAGATTCACCCCAAGCAGTAAAGCAAATAGATTGCCTGTCACAGAGGTTAAAATCAATAAGACCGCGATCCAGACTAATCCAGGAGCTGCGCTACGGTCATCGGTATACCGGGCTACGAGCACAAGTGCAATCAAGTGAAACAACGCGATGAGCATTAGCACAAACATTGATGGAAGGAAAGTGTTTGAAACATAGGGTTTGAACAAGTTCAAGGCGGACAGCGCAATTACAAACACACCTGTGAACAGGGTGTACACTGCGAGCTTCACTTCGGTGTTAAATTTTCGGGTTGAGGAAAAAAGGGCTTTGGCCATATCTCATTTGCACCTGCTTCAGTATTGTTTCATTTTCGTCCGAATTCGCGGATCGAAGAAAGCGTACAGAACGTCAACAATTACGTTGATGATCGAGATCGTTATCGCAGTATAGACCACGCCGCCCATGATGCTGGGGATATCCGGAACAAACTGCTTATCTACGATGTAACTGCCGATGCCGCTGATATTAAACACCTTCTCCGTCACGGCCGATCCGCCTAACATTCCGCCAAATTGCAAGCCGATTACGGTTACGATCGGAATGAGGGCATTACGCACTGCATGTTTGAGCAACACCTGCCGCTTGTTTAATCCCTTAGCTCTGGCGGTAAGGATATAGTCCTCGCCAATGACTTCGAGTGTAGAGGACCTCGTCATCCTGGCGATGGCCGCTGTGAGTCCGGTACCTAAGACAAGGGTGGGCATGATGATCGACAACGCGTTTTGCGGGTTGAAGGTCGCCGGCAACCAGTGGAGCTTGATCGAGAAATTCAAGATGAAGATCAACCCTTGCCAAAAGCTCGGAATCGATAAGCCAATTAGCGCGATGAACATCAATATATAGTCCCACAGTGAATTGCGTTTGACGGCGGACAGGATCCCCGCAGGAATGGCGATCAGAATGGCCAGCGACAACGAGATTGTAGTTAACGTCAGTGTAATCGGAAATTTACGGGCAATCGTCTCCGTCACCTGTTCATTGCCGGCGAACGATTTGCCAAGGTCAAAGGTCGCGATCCCTTTGATCGTGTTCCATAATTGCACGAGGTAGGATTGGTCGAGTCCATAGATTTTGTTGAACTGTGCAATCTGCTCTTCCGTTGCCGTCTCTCCAAGAATATTGGCGGCAGGATTCATCGGCGACAAATAAAGGATCGTGAAGACCACGATGGATACGCCCACAATAACGAACAGGGCCATGACACATCGCTCAAATATGTATTTCAGATAAGGACTGCTATAGAAAAACATCAACAAATACATCAGGATGCCGGGAATAAACGAAAGGGCAAGAAACCAGGAGCGTTCGGCCAAGTCCTGAAACGTCCCAACGAAATCGGTTCGTACCAGCTGCAGTTGGATTCTTTTTTGCTCTGCGGCATCATGAACGGCTTCCTGAAATTTACCCTCTGCTTCTTTCACTGCGAGCAGCTCTGTTTTTTCCGGTGATACGGCTGCCCCGAAGAAACGCTGCTTCTGACGCAGTTGCTCCAGAATTTCCGCTTTCAGCTCATCCTTGTACCCGGAAGCAAGCAGTTCCTTTCTCGTATCCGCTAGCAGCAGCCGGTAAGAATCATTACGCTTCCGGAGCCAGTACACGAAGAAGACGAAGAGATTTACCGGAGCTCCTAAGAGAAGCAAGAAATATTTATAGGAGGAATCTAGCATCATTTTGGCATAAATGGACCCGACTCTCCGATTGAAACGGGGCTTTGCATTCACTGGGTCAGCATTAGCGGCTCTCGCCGCGGGTGCGGCTTCCATGGATGATCCACCTTTCTTATTCACAAATTGCATTATTCCGATCGTTATAGTATATATTATTTTAGGAGTTATTTGATGTCAACGGTAGATTTCACAGAGATGGACGGGAGGAAGTTGTAAAGATGGAGACGATACTGCGGGTAGGCAATTTATCCGTATCCTTTCGGACACGGGACCAGGAAGTTGAAGCTGTTAAGGGGGTTAGTTTCGAGGTTAGAAAAGGGGAGACGCTTGGCATCGTCGGCGAATCCGGCAGCGGGAAGAGCGTAACAGCCCGCGCAATCATGCGTCTGTTGCCTACTCCACCTGCGGATATTAAAGAGGGCGAAATCTTTTTTCTAGGGAATAAGATAGCAAATTATTCGGAGAAAGAGATGGAGAGCATCCGCGGCCGGGATATCGGGATGATCTTCCAGGATCCAATGACTTCACTGAACCCCACGATGAAGATCGGGGAACAAATTGCCGAAGGGCTGATCAAACATCAGAAGCTGTCCAAGAAAGAGGCTAAATTTCAAGCGCTTGAAATGTTGAAGTTGGTTGGAATTCGAAACAGCGAGCTGCGGTATAACCAATATCCCCATGAGTTCTCCGGAGGGATGCGCCAGCGCGTGATGATCGCTATTGCCTTGGCTTGTCGGCCTGCTTTACTCATTGCCGATGAACCTACGACAGCACTCGATGTCACCATTCAAGCGCAAATTCTTAGCTTGATGAAACAAATGCAGGAGCGTTTTGGCACTTCCATCATTCTGATCACCCATGACTTAGGAGTGGTTGCCGGGATGTGTGATCGGGTTGTGGTGATGAAGGAAGGCGCCATTGTGGAGAGCGGGACAACGGAAGAGATCTTTGCGAATCCGCAGCATCCATATACCCTCAAGTTGCTAAACGCCTTACCGCGTTTGGATGAACCCAAAAGGGCAAAACCCGCATCATTAATTCTGAAAAACTCGAATTTAGAGCGTCCGCTGATCGAAGTGAAGTCTTTGAAACAGTATTTTGATTTGGGGAAGGGAAATATTTTGAAAGCTGTCAACGATATCAGCTTTCACATTCGCGAAGGGGAGACCTTGGGGTTAGTAGGAGAATCGGGAAGCGGTAAATCCACAACCGGCCGCGCCATCCTGCGCCTTCATCAACCAACGGGAGGGGACGTCCTTTATCAAGGGATTGCGGTTAATCGATTATCTGCACAAGAAATGAAAACGATGCGCCGGTACATGCAAATGATCTTTCAAGATCCTTATGCCTCTCTGAATCCACGCCTTCGAGTCGCAGATATTATCGGGGAAGCCCTGGATGTGCACCGTTTGGTCAGCAGCGGGACGGAAAGGAAGAAGCGGATCGAAGAGTTGCTCGATATGGTGGGGCTAGAACCGGCTTTCGCGGAACGATATCCTCATGAGTTCTCCGGAGGTCAGCGTCAACGAATCGGCATTGCCCGGGCGCTTGCGGTGGACCCGAAGTTTATTGTATGTGATGAGCCACTTTCTGCTTTAGATGTATCGATTCAGGCCCAGGTGGTTCAATTGCTAGAAGAGCTTCAGCAGCGATTAGGACTGACTTATTTGTTTATTGCGCATGATCTATCGATGGTAAAGCATATTAGCGATCGTGTTGCCGTCATGTACATGGGGAAAATCGTTGAGCTTGCCGAAAGCGAAGAACTGTACGCCAATCCGCAGCATGAGTACACCAAATCGCTGCTCGCTGCGGTTCCGGTTCCAGATCCGAAGGTTGAGTCGCAGAAGAGGCGGACTATCGTGGAAGAATCCACGGAAGTGGACAAGTATGATCTGGAGAACTCCCAACTGGTCGAAGTGTCCAAGGGGCACTGGGTGGCTTTGCCAACGGAAGGCAAGAAGGTTGCGATTTAATAATTTGGAGAAAATCAAAAGGTCTGCATATCAGCTGACATCAGCTGGCTATGCAGACCTTTTTGAGGTTTAAAAATTATTGTACCGCAGCTGGCTCTTCGTCCATTTCCAGCGAATGCGGCTTCACGGACAACCCGTTAGACTGACGAATGAGGGTGAAGTAATGATCGCCTCGTACCACTTCAAATTCCGGTCCGAGGGCTTCCGTCATGGCGACCACATCCGAAGGCGTCAGGCTCCAAGCCAGCAGCCCCAGCGATACGAACAGCGGGGACTTACCGTCCCAATTCGCTTTCGCTTGTTCCAGGACGCGCAGGCCGTCTTGGACGGTACTGATGCCTTGAATCGTGGATACCGGCAGAGAACCGTTAACGATTTCCACGCCGTGGCGATCCTCCCAACTCAGGAACAAGCCAGGGGCTTTGTAGTAGCGCTCATAGGCGTCCGCATAAGAGGAACCCAGTGGCACGTTATTGCTGTCAATCCGGTTCAAGACATAGGTGAGAGTCATGCCGGATTTCTGTAAGTATTTATAGGACTTCTTCAAGAATTCAGCAAACGTCGCTTCCGGCCAAGCCTCCGGATAGAAGTATCCGGCACCGGACGGTCCGGCAATGATCAGATCGTTATCGGTGGCCGACTGGCGATAATAGTTCAGCATTGCTGGAGCGGCATCGTACAGCAGCGGGCTGGACGTCCAGTTGATTGGCACCTGACCGCGGGCCGGATCATCCCACAGAATCCGCATCCGGTGCTGGTTATATTGGAAGTTGTCGCCCTCGCTGAAGGTGTACGTGACATAGATTTTATTTTCTAATGGCGGAGCAGCAGGGGCTTTGGTTTTAACCTGCTTCGCTTGGGTGCCGGAGAAAACGGTCAAGTTGCTGAACCAATCGGCAGCCAAGACGTAAACACCATGGTTCGAGGTCACTTCGACAGAGCTGAACTCACCTGCAACGTCGTTGCTGAACCATCCGAGATAAGGGGTTCCGGGCTCGACGTCCGATAAGATTTTCTCAAACAGTTCTCTTTGCTCCGGATCATTAACTTCCAACCAGAACACCATCGCTTTGTTCGCGACGGCATAATCCCGCAGGTAACCGTAAGGCTCCTTCTGTTCGGAGGAGAGCGGTTGAACGTTGCCGGCAGAGACCTTGAACTGGTTCCACATAACCACAGAGGCTGTCAGCTCTTGCGTACCTGCAGGAGGAACGAAGCGATAGACGAAATAGCGCCCGTTGTCGGCAAACCGGTGCCCGCCGTCACCCGCAGAAATTTGCGAATCCTGCCGATCGTATAAAAATTCTTCTTCCTCCGGTGTACCCGGAATGAACTGAGCGATCGTTTGTCCATCGGCCTTGATCACGACTTCATGTACGGCGGAGCCCCAGCCGTCTTGGGTAAACGCATCATCAAACCGCAAATAGACGGCATCTCCCCCTAGAAACGACGTCAAATCTAGCTCGTAGGTGCCTTTGTTGCTGGCATCACGAATCTGCCGGGTCTCTTCGGCGATCACCTCAAACGATTCGGGGAGTCCCGGAGGGATTTTGATGGAGACGCTGGGACTAAGCCCGATCAGCATACGATGCGTCGTTTCTTTCCACAGATGTTCATATTGCCATGTATAAGCATCCATCCGATCCTCGAACCGGCCGCGCAAATCCTCAAGCACCTTCAAGCGATAAGGAGCAGCTTGGAGTTGCGGAGCGAGGTCCGGACTGACGACCATCCCGTTTTTAAGCCCGGCTAAGGTGGTCGCGACATTAATCGAATCGGGAACCTCCGGATCGTAGATGATGATACCTTTCACTTCATTTTTGTACTTCTTCACAAGATCCCAAGCCTCATTATGCAGTTGATAAGGAACCTTGAGATCATTAAGCCAAGTCAGCTTGCCTTCTTCTTCATTCTCCAGCAAATAAATGCGCGGCTCCGAACGGTTGACCACACCTTGCAGCGTAGCCAGCATGATGCGAATGTCACCCGGCGCTTTGGCGACGTCGGCCACATCCAGCCGTTTCACTTTCCCGAAACTTGGAAGCGCTTGCGATTTAGGCCAGCTGATCGTATTCTTTGACGCAGTTTCCACTGAGGATGTTGCCGATGCAGAGGTGGTACCTAAGGATAAGGACATGATGCAGAATAAAATGAGACAAGTCATCATTATTTTGCGAAACAAATGCGTTCACCTCGTATCCTCATATTAGGGCTATCGCTCATAGAAAGGTGCTCTGAAACGCTGGATTCACAAATTCCCTCCTTTTTTAATGAAATATGTAAAGAAAACGATAGCACCTGTATAATATGTTTAATATATCCAATAGTGAATGTCAAGGGAGCGAATGACTTGAAATAGATTGACGAAATGCTATAAATGATATAATGTGAATATATGGAGAGAAATAAGATAGGAGAAGCCTTATGCAAAACGAACGTAAACCGTTGTATATGCAGATTCAACAGCACTTCAAAGAAATGATCCTGCAGGGGAAGCTGCGGGAGAACGATAAGATCCCATCAGAAAAAGAGTTAATGGAACAGTTCGACGTCAGCCGAATAACGGTAGCCAATGCCTTGATGCAGCTGGCGAAGGACGGGTGGATCTACCGGATCCCTGGACGTGGAAGCTTCGTCAGCGAGGGGATTGGCGAGCTATTGCAACGCCATCAAGGCTCTCTGGCAGAGGGGGGCGGATTATGGCCTGTGCTGGACGGAAATTCGGGGGCACAAGTCCACCCCGGAGCGTTAAACGGAGGGGGAACGGATCCTTCGCTGGGAGCGATTGAAGCAGCATCCCATATTCCGGGGCGCACCACGATCGGGCTCATTATGCCAATGATGGTAGACTATTTTGCCATCCGCCTGCTTCAAGGAATTACGAACATTCTTGAAGACAGTCCTTACAGCCTGCAAATCGTCTTGACGTACAATTCCATTGAAAGAGAGAAGGAAGCGATCAACGATCTGATTCGCAAAGGAGCCGCTGGTCTGATTATTTTCCCAAGTGATGCGGAAACGTACAACGAGGAAATTTTAGCCCTGAAGATGCGGGGTTACCCGTTTGTGCTGCTCGATCGGTATTTGCCGGGAGTGGCGACGAACTTGTCGCGCAGCGACGGATTAATCGGCGGACAGCTTGCTGTTGATTATCTGTGGGGTCTGGGGCATCGCGATATCGCCATCTGCTCCGATTCCCCGTTGCCCACCATTACGGTAGAGGAACGGATTAACGGATATATGGAGGCGCTCAAACAGAAGGGCGCGATGATTAATCCGGCACTGATCCTCACGGATTTCAATGTGGATTACAGCGAGATTGACAAGAAGCACCCTTTGTACCGGTTTATCAAGAACCAGATCGCTACCGCTTATATCACACTGAACGGACGGCTTGGCCTGCACATCTATTCAATTTGTAAAGAACTAGGGCTTCGGGTACCGGAGGACATCTCGATCTTGACGTTTGACGATCCTTCGCCGGGGCTGCATGAATGGGGATTCTTCTCGCATATTTCGCAATCGGAAATTGAGATGGGAGAAGCCGCAGCTCGGATATTGCGGGACATTCTCGAGAAGCCTGAGCAGAAAGATGCGGGGTACACGAAAGTGATCCTCGAGCCAAAATTAATTGAAAGTCAATCTACGGGCCCACTTGCGAAACGAGTAAAGTAAATAGATTGACAGGGCACCTGCTTGCCCTTGCAAGCTAGGTGTCTTTTTTATAGCAAATTAGCATTAAATGATATATCTAATACTTGACATAAATGATATAGTGAAATATATTTAATATTGCAAATAGATAATACAACTTAGAACAAAAAAGCTTTAACAGTGCACTTCACAGTAAGGAGGGTTGCTTGGACGATGGAAACCGCGGGATTACAGAAGCGAAAGGCAATGCAGCGCAGGTTAGGGAAGCGTAAAGATGCTTTGATCGCCGCCGTTATCCTCGTGCCGATGTTTTTGGCATGGTTGGTGGTTTCGGGTTTCCCCACTTTGTTCGGGTTCGTGCTAGGGTTCTTCGAATGGGTGGGATTGGCAGATACACCTAATTTCATCTGGTTTGATAACTTCGTTAGCTTCTTTAACAACCCGGTATACACGGATGCATTGTGGAGGTCGATCTGGCTGGGTGGACTGGTCACGGTCATTACGCTGGGAGCAGGCTTTTTTGCTGCTCTGCTGATGAACCTGCCGCTGTTCGGCAAAGGATTTTATCGTTCCATTTGGTACATCCCCGCCATCACGGCAACGGTAGCGACCACGCAAGTATTCAACATTTTTCTCGATTCAAACAATGGGGTCATCAACAACCTGCTGAAAGCGATGGGGAAGGAACCTATCGTATGGCAGTACTCTGTCGGATGGGGCATCTTCTGGATTGTGGTCTATTCGGTCTGGAAAGGGGTTGGCGGTGCCGCTTTAATCTGGTTGGCCGGTCTGCAATCCGTAGATTTGTCCTTGTACGAGGCGGCGGAAATGGATGGTGCAGGACGGTGGCATAAGCTGCGGTATGTTACGTTGCCAGGGTTAAAACCTATCGCGACGTATATCGTGATTACGAACTTGATCGCAGCGATCCAGATTTACGAGCAGGTCTTATTCATTACGAACGGCGGGCCTTACGGGCAAACCGAAGTGCTGGTGTTCCGGATCTACCGGGACGGCTTCTGGGACTTTAATTTGGGGATGGCTGGCGCCTCCTCGCTCATCATGGCCATGATCGTGATCGTCGTGACGGTGCTGTATTACAACTGGTCAACGAAATCCGATCGTCGGACAACCATTCCGATCAAGCCCGTCAAATCTGCGAAAAAGGAGGCGCTCCCGCATGCCCAGTCCTTTGAACGCTAAAGTTAGCAAACAGTTTAAGCCCGTTCATTTACTGGGACATCTTATCCTGCTTGGCGTTGGGCTCATTTTGCTTTACCCGTTGATCTTCATGGTGCTTGCTGGTTTTTTCAACAAGACGGAATTCTCCTCAACGGTGTTAGGCATCTTCCCCATTCCGAAAGCGCCCACGCTGGAGAACTTCAAGGCGCTGATCGTCGGTTCCACGGATGCCGCCGTAGCCACTTATATGAAGAACTCGCTGATTCGTACCGCTTACAACACGTTTTGGGCGATTTTGACTTCATTTTTGGCGGGATACGTGTTCGCACGGTTGCGGTTTAAAGGACGGGATACGATCTTCTTGATCATGCTTGCTACGCAGATGATTCCCGGGACGCTCGCGATCATTCCGACTTACCTTGAATTTGCCCGCTTCCCGTTTGCCGGAGGAAACGATATCTTTACCGGCGGGACCGGGATTCTGAACTCCTGGTGGGTTTACTTGATCGGCGGACCTAGCATCAACATTATGGGGACGTTTCTGGTGAAGCAGTCGCTGGAAAAAGTACCGCTGGAAATCGACGAAGCTGCAATTGTGGATGGGGCCGGGACGTTACGACTGATCTTCCAGATCCTCTTCCCGCTGCAGTTGCCGATTATGGCGTTTATCGCGATTACGACAGCGCTCGGAACGTGGAACGATTTTATTACCCCGTTCTTCTATACAACAGACGACAGTTTGCAAACGCTTCCTGCGGCGATCACGCGGATTTCCTCCGTTGGGGCAAGCCCTGGCGCCGTCATCAACTATCCAATGATTATTACCCTGAGCCTTGGCATTACGATTCCAGCGCTGCTGATCTTTGCCTTCTTCCAGAAGTATATTGTGCAGGGCTTGGCGAACACAGGGATCAAAGGTTAGGAAGGCCGGGAACTCATTTTTTTATGTCGAAGTTGCACTACCGGTCCGTTATGGATCGAATCGATGAAAACAGTTCAACACCCGTATTGAAAACTTGACTTAATGGACACTCACGCTGAATAAAATGACTTTTGGAGGGGTTCAAGCATGTTGTTGAAAAAGTTCCACGTCATGTTTCTATCGCTGTTACTCATCACCTTACTAGCGGCTTGCGGATCTGGAGGGGGTAACACTGGAGGCAACCAGGCTGCGAACGACCCAGGGACTAATGGAGCATCAGGGAATCAAGGTTCGTCCTCTTCTGAAGGCGCTACCATTACCGTATTAAATGAAGGAGCCGTAGCGGTTGGCGTCGGGGTGCTGAGCGAACTGCTGGAGAAACACAAAGAAAGACAAATCGCTGACGAGACGCTGAATCCCCGGATTACAGCAGAGGATTTCAACTATACCCCGGGTCAGCCGCTGAAGAAAGCGGGCGTCTTCCCGTACTATTATCAATCGATCATCAATGAGAAAATGCAAAGCAAGAACATTACGGTGAAAACCGAGGACTGGGGCTGGGGGGAGCCGCTGATCCAGAAGCAAACGGCGGGATTCCTGGCGAAGAACATGCCTGATATCATCGTTGGGGAAACGCAAATGCCTGGGTTTGCCCAACAGGGATTGCTTGAACCGTTCCCAGATGACATGGCTCAAGAAATTCGTGAAAAAGTAGCACCGGCTGCCTGGAAGCCGATGGAGTATGACGGCAAGATTTACGGTTTTGCTTCGCAACCTGGCGTAAGCAGCTTGTTCTGGAACAAGAAGCTGGTGCAGGAAGCAGGTCTGGACCCGGACAAAGCGCCGGAAACGTGGGATGAGCTGCTGGCGAACGTGAAGAAGGTCACAGAAGCAGGAAAAGGCAAGTTCTACGGCGGCGGGGTCTATGCTGGACCGAATGCCGGGGGGTATTTGCGGTATGGGACTTTGCTTGTCATCAATGGCGGAGGATTTGCGGATGATCAAGGTCAACCTGTCTTTAACTCCGATGCTAACGTAGAAACGGTACAGTTCTTAAAAGAGCTGAACGCCAACCATCCAGCTGGATTGATGGTCAACACCAATGAGGGAACGTATTTCGATGCGTTTAAGAAAGGACAGATCGCTTACCTGATCGACGGTCCGTGGCGTGCGATCGAGAGCGCGCAAATCGGTATCGAGTACGGCATGTCGCAAATCCCGCTGTCCCCGGACGGCAAAGCCGGCAATATCACCATCGGCGCTGCGTTCCATGCCGTACCGAAGGATGCAAAGAACAAGGAAGCTGCATTTGAGTATATTCGCGCAATGTACAGCGAGGAGATTCAACAGCTGATCGCCGATACGGGTGTCCGGTCTCCGGTGTTGAAATCGGTGGCTGAAACCGATGCATATAAAGAGGCGCATCCGGAAATGTACCAGCACTATCTGGCGATGGCCGGCAATGTGCAAGGGTTGCCAACGTTTGCGAATGCAGACTCCAAGGTATGGCAAATCTTTGGTGAATCGGTGACGAAAGCGTTAATGACCAAGGAGGATATTCAGTCGATTCTGGATGATGCACAGAAGAAAGCGGAGGCCTATACCAAAAAGTAAATTTAAATTGAAAGAGTGATGCAGCATGCCGTATGAAACGAACCACATTATGATCCAAAAGGCAAAGCAAAGGCTTGCCAAACTACAGGAATTCATTTACCGCCCGATTGCCAGGTTGGAGGTTGAAGCTTGGGTGACGAAAGAGCCGGTCCCTTACGCCGAGCGAATGAGCGGCCGGCACATACGACTTCAACCCGGTGATAAATGGGGAGAGCTGTGGGATTGCGCCTGGTTCCATTTTCAAGGAACCGTACCGGGAACGGCCGCTGGCCAAAAAGTCGTTCTGTTGATCGATATTAATGGAGAATTATGTCTCGTAGATGAAGCGGGAACCCCGCGGCAAGGCTTAACGAACGTTAGCTCCGAATTCGACTACAGCCTAGGTCGGCCGGGTAAGCGGGTGGTGGACGTGAGTACCGCCGCCCGAGGCGGGGAAACGATCAATCTGTGGGGAGACGGCGGCTGCAATGACCTATTTGGACATTATCGCAGCGGAACGCTGAAGGAAGCGGACATCGCCATTTGCCATGAGGAAGCTCGGCAATTGGCTTACGATCTGGAAGTGCTCATCGAGCTGGTCGAGCAGCTGCCGGATTCCAGCGCCAGAAAAGCTCAGGTGCTGCAATCTGTCTATGAAGCAGCTCTTCAGCTGTCGGAGATCAATGATGAAACGGTACGCTTGGCGAAAGCGCATGTGGCCCGCGAACTGGCGAAGAAAGGCGGGGATCCTGTCCTGACGATCAGCGCTATTGGCCACGCGCATATCGATCTGGCCTGGCTGTGGCCGATTCGCGAGACGATTCGCAAGGGAGCCCGTACTTTTGCTACGGCGCTGCGGAACATGGAGAAGTATCCGAGTTACGTGTTTGGCGCGAGCCAGCCGCAGCTGTACCAGTGGATGAAGGAGTACTATCCGCAGCTGTACGCCGAAGTGAAGGAGCGGATCCGCGAAGGACGCTGGGAAGCGCAAGGCGCGATGTGGGTTGAACCGGACACGAACATCTCCGGCGGCGAAGCGCTAGTGCGGCAAATCCTGTATGGCAAGCGGTTCTTCCGGGAGGAGTTCGGCAAGGACATGAAGGTGTTGTGGTTGCCTGACGTGTTTGGATATACGGGCAGTCTGCCGCAGTTGCTGAAGAAGTCTGGTGTCGACTACATGATGACGCAGAAGCTTTCCTGGAGCACCTATAATACGCATCCGCACCACAGCTTCATGTGGGAAGGCATCGACGGGACGAAGGTGCTTACGCACCTGCCGCCGGAGGATACTTATAACAGCCCGGCGGCTCCGCGGTCTCTGACCAAGATCGAACGGGACTATCTCGATCGGAACGTCTCGGAGCATGCCTTGATGCTGTTCGGGATCGGCGACGGCGGCGGCGGACCAGGGGAAGAACACCTGGAGCGGCTTGAGCGAGAGGTGAACCTGCTGGGACTTCCACCGGTCGTTCAGGAGCCGGCGATCGACTTCTTCAAGCGATTGGAACAAGAGGCTTCGCGATTCCAAACGTACCGCGGCGAACTGTATCTGGAGAAGCACCAAGGGACGTTAACGACACAAGCGCGCAACAAGTGGTATAACCGCAAGTTGGAAAAGGCGCTGCGTGAGCTTGAATTCGCGGCATCGCTGCAGATTGCCCTAGGCGCAAGCCCGGCAGAGTACCCGTCGGCCCGGCTCGAGAAGATCTGGAAGGAAGTACTCTTATATCAATTCCATGATATTTTGCCAGGATCCTCGATCACCCGGGTGTACGACGAGTCGTTAGAGCGCTACGCCAAGCTGCTGGAGGAAGTCCAAGCGATGATTGCGGAAGCTTATGGACGAATCGCTGGCTTGTCCGGGGCTGACGCCGGTGAACTTGTCCTGTTCAACTCCTTGCCTTGGGACCGTCAGGAATGGGTTGAGCTCGGCGGAAGCTGGAAGTACGTGCAGGTACCGGCGATGAGCTGGAGCAAGCTCACGGAGGCTGCAGTAGAACCAGCGGCTTCGGAACATGCATTCATTGCCGAGGACTTCCGGCTGGAGAATGAACGGCTTGCGGTTCGGTTTGCCGAGAACGGCAGCATCGTGTCGCTGTACGATAAAGCCGCCGGGCGGGAAGCGATTCAGCCGGGCGCTGAGGCTAACGTATTTACGGTTTACCATGATGACGGCGATGCCTGGGACTTCCCGCGCGACTATCGCGATACGATTGCCGGAACGATGACGCTGGAAAGCCGGCGCGCTTACGTCTCGGGGCCGCAGGCGGTGGTCGAGCAAGTTTACCGCTTCGGGGAATCAACGTTAAAGCAAACGATCCGCTTGCTGCAAGGCGATGATGTGCTGCGCTTCGAAACGGAAGCCGATTGGCGGGAAACCGGTAAAATGCTCCGGGTTGCTTTCCCGGTGGCTGTTGTCAGCGATCAGGTAAACTGCGAAATTCAGTTTGGGGTGTTAAAACGGGCAACAACGCGCAATAATGCGATCGAATTTGCCCGCGATGAAATTTGCGCTCACCATTACCTCGATCTGTCGCAGCCGGATTACGGCGTGGCGCTGCTGAATGACTGCAAATACGGGCATAGTGCAGAAGGCAACGTGCTGGATTTGAACTTGCTGCGCAGCCCGGGATATCCAGATCCGCAGGCCGATCGGGCGGAACATCGCTTCACTTATGCGCTGTATCCGCATGCGGGTGACTTTATCCAAGCCGGCGTATACCGCAAAGGTTATGAGCTGAACGTTCCGATTGCATCCGCTGCGGCCATCCCGGTGCCGCCTCAAGGCGGCGGGACGCCTCGCAGCAGTTCCTTGCACGGGAAGCCCTTCCTTGCGATTGATCATCCTAACGTGATGATTGAAGCGGTGAAGAAGGCCGAGGACAGCGATCATCTGATCGTTCGTCTGTACGAAACGGCAGGAGCTGGAGCGGATGGCGAGCTAAGCTTTGGACCGGCTTGCCGGACCATTGAAGAAGTAAATCTGCTGGAGGAGCCGATGGGGCTGATGGCCGAAAATACGGATCGGATTCGCTTGCAATTTACGCCGTTTGAGATCAAATCGATTCGCATTCAGTTAGCTTAATGACGGATTGAGTGCAGCAGAGGTTTTTAAGATAGCTGTGAATGAGGTTGGCTGTGAACGAACTCTAAGTTACAAAGGGAGGGCTTAGGAGTGACGGGAAGAGCAAGGGCGGAAGAACGGACCGGATTTCAGGAAAGCGGTGCTTATCATGCGGCCTACGATTTGCAGACGGATTTTGTGATGGTGTATGGCATTGGGGAAACGATGCCCCAACGTATTCGCGAATGGGCGGAGCGGGGCTACCATGTGCATCTCATGACCGGAGTGTCCTGGGGCGGTTACCAGGACTATCTAAACGGCCATGTTGACGACCGCTCCCATTGGGATGAAGCCCAGAAGTATCAAGATGGCGAGACGATCATCCATGGAACCTCGGTGGATGTTCCCTATATGGTACCAACCATCAGTTATGCGAATTTTCTCATCGAGCGAATTCGGCCGGCAGTGGATGCCGGTGTGGAGGCCATTCACCTGGAGGAACCGGAATTCTGGGTGGAAGGCGGATACTCTGAGGCGTTCAAACGCGAATGGCGTAATTACTATAACGAGCCTTGGCAACCGCCCCACACTTCGGAGGACGCGCAATACCGCGCGTCCAAGCTGAAGGCTTATCTGTACACGCGTTGTCTGGACCGCATCTGTTCGGCGTTGAAGGAATATTCGCTGGTCCGGTATAATCGACCGCTGCGTTTTTTTGTACCCACCCACAGCTTGATTAACTATACCCAATGGCGGATCGTCAGTCCGGAATCCCGGCTGCTCGATTTACCGGCGATTGACGGTTATATCGCCCAAATTTGGACGGGAACGTCCCGCACGGCGAACGTATACGAAGGGAAACGGGCGGAGCGGACATTCGAGACGGCGTTCCTGGAATATGGCATCATGCAGGAACTGGTGCGCGGGACGCACCGCCGCATGTGGTTCCTGCACGATCCGATCGAGGATGATCCGACGCGAACGTGGATCGATTACCGCGAGAACTACACGAAGACGTTGATCGCTTCGCTGTTACATCCGGCGGTTTCCCGCTATGAGGTCGCCCCTTGGCCCCGCCGGATCTTTAAGGGGCAATATCCTTCCGCTGATGGCAACGGCAAAGAGGGGATTCCAACCGACTACGCCACCGTGCTGCTGAACGTGATGCATACGCTTGGCAATATGGATCAGGAAGATGTCCAGGTGTACGGCAACACCGCTGTCACCGGCGTGCTTTTGGCCGATTCAGCCATGTTCCAGCGGAAGCGAATTGGGACGCAAACGTCCGGCTTTATGCAGAAATACGACGGGACGAACGAGGTGGAGCTGAGCGATGAATCGGCGGTGGAGCTGCTGAATTTCTCGCCTTTTTACGGGCTGACGCTGCCGCTCGTAAAGCATGGACTGCCGGTACGGCCAGTGCAGTTGGATAACGTTCGGCGGTTCCCGGGATATTTGGATGACTACCGCGTGTTAGTCCTAAGCTATGAATTTATGAAGCCGGAGTACCCGGATTTGCATAACGCTTTGGCACAATGGGTGCGGGAAGGCGGAGCGCTGATATATGTTGGCGATGACAGTGATCCGTATCATCAGGTGCGGGAATGGTGGAATCAGGGACGGCGGCGCTACGATTCCCCCCGGGCCCACCTGTTCGAATGTCTCGGCTTGCCAAGCGCAGCTGGAGCAGCGACAGAAGGTGTCACCCGAGTTGGCGCCGGCCTGGTCAGTTATTTGCCGCTGCGCCCAAACAGGATCGCGGAAAGTGCGGAGGCAGCGGAACGGTATCGTACCGCCGTACGGGAAGCGATGGAGCTGCTCGGCCGCGGAGAAGCGTCTGCGGCGTCAGGCGCGTCAGGGGATTCATCTGCAGCGCAGACAGTGGCTGGAGGTTCCGCAGAAGGAGTGTTGGTTCCAACGTCAGCGGACGCGCTCCGCTGGGAGCCGGTGAACTATTTCCATCTTCGCCGCGGTCCATATGTTATCGCGTCCGTGATGACCGAATCGGTCAGCGATGAGCCGCTGGAGCTGGAAGGACTTTTCGTAGACTTGCTTGAACCCAGTTTGCCTGTTCTGGAACGGGTTTCCGTACAGCCCGGACATCAGGCCTTGCTTTATGATTTAGCCTACACCGGGCCGGGCAGCCACAGCCCCGACTCTGAACCTGGCTTTAGAGTGATTGCCGCATCCTCCCGGATTGAGGATTATCGCGAGGAGGAGAATGCCATTACGTTTACGGCTAAGGGGCCTCGTCCGCTGCAAGCTGTGGCGCGGATTCGCTGTGAAGCGAAACCAACGGCGGTGACGGCAGATGTGTTGGGACTGCAGCAGGAAGACGGCTCGGCTTCGGCGTCAAACGTCACTCTGCCGTTCGAATGGGACGCGAAGTCACACACGCTGCTCCTTCATTACGAGCACGGAGATGGAGGAACCCGCATCACCGTGACAAAATAGGAAACGAAATGGAACAGATAAAAACGATTGGACAAATCGCATGATCCAGATAGGAGGCAGATTTCGAATGAGTACAAAATTGCGTCCACCGGCAGTACCTTTGGTTACCATTGATCCCTTTTTCAGCGTCTGGTCGATGGCGGATTCATTAACCGACGATTTCACCCGCCATTGGACCGGGCGTCGGCAAGCGTTCACCGGCTTGGCTTATATCGACGGCGTAGCCTGGCGGTTTGCCGGACGCGTTGAATCTAACCCGGAACGGTATTATACAGAGCCGGAGGCGATGAACCAAACTGGACTTGAAGTCACACCGCTCTCCACCCGCTATCAGTTCGAGGCCGGAGGCGTTGGGCTGGACGTGACTTTTACGAGTCCGCTGCTGCCGGACGACCTCGAGCTGCTGTCGCGGCCGGCTTCCTATGTCGCGTTCCGCGTGCGTTCCCTCGATGGGAAGCCTCACCAAGTGCGGATCTATGTCGACGTCACCGGCGAATGGTGCGTGAATGAAACCGATCAGGCGATTACTTGGCAACAAGAGGTGCAAGGCGATCTCAACGTACTGCAGGTTCGCCATGTTGAGCAGAACCCGCTTCATCGCTCGGGTGATGACCAGCGCATCGATTGGGGCACCTTCATGCTGGCCGTCAAGCAGGCATCGGATGTTGAAACCTATCTGGATCGGGCACAGATCCGCAAGCAATTCGTTCGGGAAGGTGAAGTTCGCCTTCAGGAAGGTGCGGCTCCGCTATCCCAACCACAGCCCGTTCGCGAGGCTGAGCTTGTGATGGCTTCGGTATGGAATGCCGGTGAAGTCAGCGGAACGGATGAGAAGACGCATCTCCTCGTTCTTGCTTATGATGACGTGTATGCGATTGAGTATTTTGGTCAGCCTTTGGAGGCGTATTGGAGAAAAGACGGAAAAACCTTCCCGACTTTGCTCCACGAAGCGTTCCGGGATTATTCGGATGTTCTTGCCCGCTGCGATTCTTTTGATGCCAAGCTTCGCGAGGACGCAATCCGTGCCGGCGGGGAGAAATATGCCGATATCCTGTCCTTATCCTACCGACAGGCGATTGCAGCACACAAACTGGTTCTGGATCCTGACGGACAGGTGCTGTTCATGTCGAAGGAATGCTTCAGTAACGGCTGTATAGCGACGGTGGACGTGAGCTATCCTTCGATTCCACTGTTCTTGCTGTACCAGCCCGAGCTGGTTCGCGGCATGATGCGCCCAATCTTCAAATACGCTGCCAGCGACGCCTGGACATTTGAATTTGCCCCGCATGACGTAGGTCAATATCCGCTGGCCAACGGTCAGGTATACGGCGAGAACAAGCTCGAAGGGCAAATGCCGGTGGAAGAGTGCGGCAATATGTTGGTCATGGCAGCCGCAGTTACGCTGGCTGACGGGAATACGAGCTTCGTCGAGGAACATCGGGAGTTGCTCGCCCAATGGGCCAACTATTTGTTGAAGCATGGGTTGGATCCGGAGCATCAATTGTGTACCGACGATTTCGCAGGGCATCTGGCACGCAATGCGAACCTGTCAGCGAAAGCCGTGATGGGCGTTGCCAGCTATGGGCTGTTATGCGAACTGCTGGGCGATCAGGAACAAGCGGAGCGTTACCGCAAAGCCTCTGCCGAAATGGCGCGCCAGTGGAAAGTGCTCGCCGCCGATCCGAGCGATGAGAACCATACACTGCTCGCCTTTGGTCAGCCGGGGACCTGGAGTCTAAAATATAACCTCGTCTGGGACGGCATCTTCGGAACTGGCTTGTTCAATCAGGAAATCATCCGCCGTGAAGTGGCATGGTATCAGAAGAAACAGGAACGGTATGGCACACCGCTGGATAATCGGGCAGCCTATACGAAGGCCGATTGGCTCGTCTGGGCTGGGACGCTCGCGGAGACGCGCGAAGAGTTCCAGCGGATCGTTGAGCCGCTCTGGGTATTCCTGAACGAGACGCGGGACCGCGTACCGTTCACGGATTGGTACGACACGAAGACGGCGCGGCAGATCGGCTTCCAGCATCGGACGGTAGTTGGCGGCTTGTTCATCAAGCTATTGAAGGATCGTGGATGGGATCGGGCGTAAGATCTGAATTGATATGAAATTTCATACACATTCCGCAGAAATCGCCGCATTTGGCGATTTCTGTTCGTTTTTTCATATCAATTGAATTATGATATTCTGAGAGAGTACTTATCCGAAAGGAGTGTTCAGCTTGGGTCATATCATTCCAGAAATTACGCTAAATGACGGTTTGAAACTGCCGGTAGTCGGGCTCGGAACCTACACGCTCCGCGGCAGCGAAGGCGTGCAGTCGATTGTACACGCGATCCGCTCCGGCTATCGTTTGCTAGACTCCGCGTATAACTATGAGAACGAGGGAACGGTAGGTGAGGCGGTAAGGCGTTCTGCCGTGCCGAGGGAAGAGCTGATCATCACATCCAAGCTGCCCGGGCGTTACCACACCTACGATAAAGCGGTCAAAGCGATTCAAGAATCGCTGTACCGGGCACAGCTCGACTACTACGATCTGTATCTGATTCATTGGCCTAATCCAAAGCAAGGGCATTATGTGGAAGCGTGGCAAGCTCTCATCGACGCTAAAAAATGGGGGCTGATCCGTTCTATCGGTGTCAGCAATTTCTTGCCGGACCATCTGGACCGCCTCATCGAGCAAACGGGCGTGACGCCAAGCGTTAACCAGATTGAGCTGCATCCGTTCTATAATCAGGCCGAGCAGCGTAAGTATCATGAAGCGCATGGAATCGTCACGGAATCCTGGAGTCCGTTGGCCCATGGCAATGAGGTGCTGCAGCATGAGACACTACAGCAAATCGCGCAGCGGCATGACAAGTCGGTGTCTCAAATTATTTTGCGTTGGCATCACCAGCTGGGCGCTGTATCCATCCCGAAATCGGCCTCTGCGGCTCGGCAAATCGAGAACCTCTCGATCTTCGACTTTGCGCTAGACGAGGAAGAAATGAAGCAGATCAACGGCTTGTCCCGTCCAGACGGGCGGATTCGAAACCAGGATCCTGCCGTTTACGAAGAATTTTAAATTGGGCCCCACGATAGAAAATAAAGAGCCGCAGGAGTACATTCCTGCGGCTCATTTCGTTTATTTCCTTGGAAGAAACGTAATTTCACTCTCGCGGTCACATTGATGAACGATGGAAATCAAGCGGGACCGCTCCAGCCGATGGCAGTGGATTTCCAAAATGCCCATCCCTTCCTCGTCCCCAGTTACTTCGGGATCCAGCCGATAAACGGCCGAACGGTTCAGATATCGCAACAGTTCCCTCTGGATCGCAGCACAATGGCGGCTCTTAATTCGCACCGTTTGGGTGAAGATCCCGCCTTGGACCAGAAGCTTGACGGCTTCAAAGGCGGACAGGTAGGCAATCACCGAATAGAGGGCCTGGAGAAAGCCAAAATGAAAGCCCGCACCAATCAGGATTAGGCAGTTCAGCATCAGCAAAATCCGCTCGGGGGACAATCTGCCATATTGGAGCTGGTTCACGGCTTTCTCCGCAATATCCAATGCCCCTCCAAAACGCAGGGCTAAACCCAGTCCAATTCCCAAGGATAATCCCCCGATCAACGCCGCCAGGAGCGGTTCGTCAATCAGGGAAGGATAAGGATGGAGCACAAGCGTCCCCAATGAAAATACCAATACGCCCAGCACTGTGAAGATCCCGTAGGACCAGTGGATATTTTTACGATATAGAAAGAGCAAGGGCAGATTCAACAAGAACAAGAACAATCCAAGCCGCATTTCCGTCTTTAACGCCAGCAATGCGGATAATCCGGTCATTCCTCCAACGACAATGCTGTGGGGCATCAGGAACAGCTCTAAGCCGACCGATGCAAGCAATGCGCCAGCGATGACGCCGGCAGCATGGCCAAACGTCGGAATTAGTGTCTTGAAGCCGCTGCGGGTCTTCCGGGAGGAATGAATTCTTAACTGGTGTTTCAAACCGACCCCTCCTAACTGGATAAACCCATCATCAAGGGCAGGCGGTTCTTATACCAAGCAACGGATAGATCGCGGACAGTAGACTATCTGCTCGCCGCGATCCGGGTGAAGGACAAACCGCCTTCAGCATGAGATGATCCAATGAATTATTTTCCGCTCAATAGGATCTGTCTGATTTGTTGTTGATGGAGACGTTCGCCAAGCACGACCACCGTCGCCTCGGAGGTCAGCATCAGATCAGGTCCGGGATTGATGTGTTTCTTGTGGTTCTTCTCGATTACGGCGATGATCGTCGCTCCAGAACGCTGACGAATTTTCAACTCGCCGATGGTTTTGCCAATCGCTTTATAGTTTGAATCTAATTTATACCACTCAATGATCAGATCGCCTAAAGCCACTTCAATGTTCTCCATTGCTGTTGGCTTATATGTCGCACCGCTAATAATGGCAGAGATATATCTCGCCTCATCGTCATCCAAAGTGACCATGGAAACGCTGTTGTCCGGATCGTCTTCATCGAAATGTGATAATTCGCGCCGTCCATTATTATGAATAACGATCGAGAGTTTGTCGCCGCTGCGGGCCTGGACCACGAATTGTTTACCGATTCCTGGCAGATCTGTTTCTTTGAGATTCATTTGAGTCAAGCCTCCAGTTTTTAAAGTCATTTTTCCATTTTGGGTAATAACAAAATAAGCCTCATGCGATTTCGTTTGAAAAAACGTGAAAGTCCTGCAGGAGACTGGATCAAAAAAACGATACAACTTCGGTTAAGCCACGAACATGCTCGTAAATTTGATGGGCATAAGCAGACGCCGCTTTAACAGCAGGCAGAATAACGGTCGGAAACACGCCCATGGCGCCAGCAGCATAAAGCTGATCAAGGCCGAGACGGCATCCAGTTGATGCGGGGTTCTGTCGATAAACAGCTTGCCGTAAGACGGTGTACTATTGAGGCGAAGTGATACCTTGTTCTGCACATGGCCATAATCGGTCTCAAGCGTCTCTTCCCCACGAGACTCTGCATGAACGGGGGATGAAATAAAGGAAGGGAGGGACAACGCCAGGACCAACGTCAATACCACCACAGCTAACCAACGAAGCCTTAGTTGTTGCGTTGTCATGCGTCATCCCTCCCCTCGACATCTATTTACTTACTATTAAGGATAGCATATCGACGTCATTCTTTCCAAAGAAAGAGTTGACTTGGATGGACCTCTATTAGATTAGGAAATACCGAATCAGAATATACGCGCTTGCGAAGATGATCGACAGAATCATCAGCAGGAAGCCATATTTCAAGTAGCGGACAAACGTAATCGGCTCCCCTTCCTTGGCAGACATGCCTGCAGCAATCAAATTGGCGCTGGCTCCGATCAGGGTCCCGTTGCCGCCAAGACATGCACCCAGGGCCAGACTCCACCACAGCGGCTGCAAGTTGCTGATTCCCATCGCGCCCATGTCCTGAATCATTGGAATCATCGTAGCGACGAACGGAATATTATCCAGGAAGGAAGAGGCGATCGCGCTTAGCCAGAGAATCAACATGGAAGTTGTGAGCGGGTCTCCTCCGGTTAAGTCGATGGACCATTCCGCTAACCGCTTGATCGTACCGGTGTCAATCAAACCGCCGACCAGGACGAACAATCCAATAAAGAAGAAGATGGTTGGCCATTCGACGGAACGGAACGCTCTCTCCATCACGTGCTCGCCTGTGAGCAGCAACAACAGGAAGGCTCCAGCGAGCGCCACGGTCGCCGATTCCAGATGGAATGTCTGATGCAGGAAGAAGCCAAGCAGCGTCAAGCCCAAAATGATCAGACATTTAATCAGCAGCTTCTTGTCCGTGATCAAGCCGTCCAAGCTGATGTTCATGATGTTCTTCTGATTCTCCGGCGTGGACTGGATTTGCTTCCGGAAGATCAGCACAAGAAGCGGCAGGGTAGCGGCCAGGATCACGATCACGATGGGCGCCAAGTGCTGCAGGAAAGCAATGAAGGTCAATTCCTTGACAGCGCTGCCGATCATAATATTAGGTGGATCCCCGATTAATGTGGCCGTTCCTCCGATATTTGAGGCTATGACCATCGAGAAGATGAAAGGAAATGCCTTGATCTTCAACTGCCGGGTAATGCTAAAGGCGACCGGTACCATCAGAATAATTGTGGTTACATTGTCCAAAAATGCGGAAGCAACCGCTGTAATTAACGCCAGGAGCCATAGGATGGTTACGGGGTTCCCTTTGGCGATCCGAGCCGTCCAGATCCCGATATATTTGAATAACCCTGTTTCTGCCGTGGTGTTCACGATGATCATCATACCGATCAAGAGACCTAGCGTATTAAAATCGATGTGATGAATCGCAGACTCCTGATCCACGATGCCGAGGATGATCATCAGAACGGCACCGACCATAGCCAGCAGCGTCCGATGGATTTTCTCCGAAATGATGAGTGCATAAGTTAGTAGAAAAATGACGATGGCCCAAATTGCTTGTTGCTCCATATGAACTCTCCTCTCCAAGTTAGATGTCCCTGAGGGCATGATAGCTTGGCGCGCAGGGGTGGAATTGTACCATTATCGGTCAAAAAAAGGCAAAAAGAGCCCGTCATTTGACAGGCTCCTCCGATAACTTCCATTTTCTATTGTTTAGTCATGCTGAGTTCATTATAGACTGACTTGTTTGGATTGTAAAGCACTTGCAGAGAAACTCTCCCTTCCCCTGTAAACCCTCAGGCTGAGCGTATCCTCGACTTAGGTCTAGGTTGAAAAACCGTCCCCAGTCCGTTTTGGATAACCTGTAATCATCCTAGAATAGAGACATAAGGTTGATCAAATGAGAGGCGGTGAAATTTTCAATGAGAACCAATCGACCGAATGTATTCGCTTTTGTACTGATTGCCCTCGGAGCACTGATTCTGCTGGGCAAATTAACTCCTTTCCTGGGCAGCCTGTTCGGACTGGTGATTGCGATTGTCATGATCGGTCTCGGCTATTACGGGATTCGACGGGGGAACGCCTTCTTCGGATGGCTGGTGTTGATTTTTGGGGTCATTTCCTTGATCTCCAAGCTGGCCTGGCTGATCGTTCCGCTCTTAGGTATTGGATTAATCGTTTACGGTATCTCTTCCTTAAGAGGCAAACGGAGTTACTGATTGATTAAATACATGCAGATGAACTTGAATGTGAACCGAAAGGTTAGGAGGGAAGGATGTCATGAGTGTATTTCGTCGAGTACGAGATATTACGGTAGCTACTCTAAATGAGAAGTTGGAACAATCGCAGGATCCGGTTCGCTTGATCGACCAATTTCTGATAGAAACGCGTCAGGAAATTGCGGAAGCCGAGAAGCTTCATTATCAATACAGCGGACATGCGAAGCAATTGAAGCAGCAGGTCGATCAAGCCAAGGTGATGCGCGACAAACGTGAGGAACAAGCGCTGCTTGCTTTGAAAGCAGGCGAGGAGCACTTGGCGAAGCTGGCCCTGCAGGAGAAGATGCTGTACGAGGAAAAGGTTGAGCAATACACCGAGCTGTACACGCAAAGCATGGAATCGCTGCAGGAGCTTGAAGCTCAACTCAACGAATTGAAGACCGAATATCAAGTCGTATACAACAAACGGCAGTACTACTACGCAAGAATGGAGACGCTTCGTTTACAGCAGCGGATGAACCAGCGGATGAACGGTTACGGCATGCAGGATGTGCCGAAGATGTTCCATCGCTTGGAGGACCGGGTATCCGATATGGAATGGGAAGCCCGCAGCCTGCGCGAATTGCGGAGAGCGGGTTCGGATTTCTTGAACCAAGCCGGCTCCGCCGTTCAATCAACTCTGGAACAGGAGCTCTCCCGCTTGAAGCAGAAGCTAAATAACCAGCGAGAGGAGTAAGAATCGATGGGAAGACCCTTATACCGATCCAGACGAGATCGCTGGATCAGCGGTTTGATCGGAGGGCTCGGAGAATATTTCGGAATTAACGTCGGTGTGCTCCGGTTGATCGCTTTTCTCAGCATATTTTTTACCGGCGGGACAACGATCTTCATCTACTTCATCGCTACCCTGGTAATATCCAAGGAGCCCTATCAGCCCCACGATCCGTACTATCATGGCGGATGGCCGGGCAGCGGCCCGCATCCGGGTTACGGCGGTAAACGCCGGGACTTCTACGAGGATCAACGCTTTGGTCCCCGTCCACCGTACGGTAATCCAACCGGTAATACTTACGGAACCCAGCCGCCGCAATACGGCGCAGGTGCTTCGGGAGCCGGCTTCCAGTCCGCTCCGGGTGCATCGAGTCTGGATTCCATGATGGAAGATATTGAGAAGAAAGCCTTGAAAAAAGAGTTGGAAGAGCTGCGCAAGAAGCTCTCCGAATACGAGAAGGGAGAAGTGTAAACGATGGGAGTATTCAAAAGAATTAAAGATATTACGAAAGCGTCTGTAAATGATTTGCTGGATAAGGTGGAAGACCCGATTGTCATGCTGAACCAATACCTGCGCGATATGGAGGCTGAAATTCGCGACGCCGAAGTGACTGTTGCGAAGCAAATGGCCAACGAGCGCCGGATGAAGCAACGTCTGGATGAAGCGATCCGTATCGCTGCACAACGGGAGGCTCAAGCTGAGCTGGCACTCCGTAATGGGCAGGAGGAAGTTGCCCGCAAAATGCTGGAGGAGAAAATCCATTACGACCAAAAGCAAACGGAATTCGCCGAGCTGCACGCGCAAGCTGAAGCACATGCTGCCGAACTCAAACAGCAGCTGCACGATATGAAAGACGAGTTCTATAAACTGCGCAACAAACGGAACGAGCTGGTAAGCCGTGCGCAAATGGCGAAAGCCAGAAAGCAAATGTCGCAAATCAGCACGCTGCATACGATCGAAAGCGGCAACGCTTCGCTCGGATTCCACCGGATGGAAGAGAAGATCATGCAACTGGAAGCAGAAGCCGAAGTTGCGGGCATGGTTTATCGTGGATCCTCGTCTTCCCCTTACATCAGCCCGGCTGATGCCGAGAAGCAGTTGAAAGTGGATGCGCAGCTTGAAGCGCTGAAAGCAAAATTGAACCCGTCCGCAGCTCGCGAAGAAGACAAGGAATAGCTACACGTCCGCTGGACATTGTGATATTCTAAATACTGGTGAAGCCATACGGTATGGGAGGCCATGCCGTTATGGCTTTTTACAACTCTATGAACCTGCTGGGAGGTGCGGCACATGGATACAAGGAAAAGGTTCTTAGCCATCGGCTTAATCGGATTTGGCTTACTGTTGATTTTCGGGAAGTGGCTGAGTTTCTTTACCATTGTCGCCCTCTTTTTGCTCGGGTTCGGTATATATAAAATTCGGCAGGGCGAACAGGTCAAGACCGGCTATATCTTAATGGCGATCGGCGGCGGACTCATTCTGCTCGATCATTTCATGCTGATCCTGGCGATTCTGATGATCTCGTTGGGGTACTACTACGCGAAAGTTCGCAAAACCCAACCGCAAGGCAATTACGTGCAGAAGCAAAACATCACCTCCAGCGTCCGTTGGGATCGCGATCCGTGGAACTTGCGGAACACAAGCATGTGGCATGTGCTTGGCGAGCTTGACATCGATTTATCGCTGGCGATGATGGAAGGCGGGCAAAACGTCCTCATGTTTCAAGGGATTGTCGGGGACGTGGATTTAGTGATTCCGGAAGATTACGGCGTGGAGATCGAAGCGTTCGTCCTGTTCGGGCAAATCGATTTCAGCCACGATAAAGAGACGGGCATGCTCAATCGGCTGTATTGGAAGTCGCCGAATTACGAGACCCGTGACCAAAAAGTGAAAATCATCATTTCCTATCTTGTAGGAGATGTCGATATACGATTACTTTAAGACAGGAGGAAACGTCCCGCATGAAATCGAAAAAGCCAAGCAACATGGTCTCCCGCAGCATGCGCGGAGGGATTCTCCTGTCTATTATTACGATGGCAGCCACCATTTATGTGATGTATACATATGGGTATTTTCAGCCTCAACCGTCCTGGGCGACGGCCATAAAAGCCGGCACGATGCTGCTCTCACTGCTTCTTATCATCGGCGCAGCTCACGGGTTCTTTCTAGGGTATCGCCCCAAACGACAGATTGACGGTTTGCGTGAAGCTTTGCTGCAATGGGAAAAGGGCAATCAGACCGGGAGCGTACCTAAGCTTGGCGAAGACGAACTGGGCCGACTGGCAGAGCAGCTGGAACGGATCGGCAAACGCTGGGAGGAGCAGGTGTCCTCGCTCCAGCGGTTGTCCACGCACAACGCCCAGTTGGCCGAGCAGGCCCGGGTATCGGCGATTGTGGAGGAGCGGCAGCGGCTGGCTCGGGAATTGCATGACGCCGTATCCCAGCAACTGTTCGCTATCTCGATGACGGCTACGGCTGTGGGGCGTACGCTGGAGAAGGATTTTGATAAGGCACAGCGCCAGGTCGAGCTCATTGAGGAGATGGCTTCGGTGGCACAGTCCGAAATGCGCGCGCTGCTGTTGCATTTGCGTCCGGTCTATCTCGAAGGCAAGGAATTGTCGCAGGGCTTAAGCGATTTGGTTAAAGAGCTGAAGACGAAGGTGCCGATGGATTTAACCTTGGAAATCGACGAGGATTTGAATTTAGGCAAAGGAATTGAAAACCATCTGTTCCGTATCATTCAGGAAGCGATGTCCAATACGCTGCGCCACGCCAAGGCGGACAAGATGGAGATACGAATTCACCGCCGAGGCGAGGCGGTCAAGGTGACGCTGCGCGACAACGGGATCGGCTTCGAGTTGGATGACAAGAAGCAAGCATCCTACGGCTTGTCAACGATGCAGGAACGCATTCACGAGATCGGCGGATCGATTCAGTTTATCACTGCGCCCGGCAAAGGGACGCGCATTGAGATATCCGTTCCACTAATTCATGAAGAAAGCGGGGATGAGGGCAGTCATGGAGATGGAAGACAAGGAGATTAAAGTACTGCTTGTGGATGATCATGAGATGGTCAGAATTGGTCTGGCGGCGGTGCTGGGCACGGAAGAAGGAATCGAGGTCGTTGGCGAGGCCAGCAGCGGCGAGGAAGGAATTCGCCTGGCGCAGGAGTACCGGCCCGATGTTGTGCTGATGGACTTGGTGATGGAAGGCATGGACGGCATCGAAACGACTCGTCAGCTGCTTGCGTTGCATCCGGACTGTAAAGTCATCGTGCTCACCAGCTATCTTGATGACGAGAAGATGTATCCTGTGATCGAAGCCGGGGCGTTCAGCTATTTACTGAAAACGTCACGCGCGTCCGAGATCGCTGAGGCAATTCGCGCTGCGGCCCGCGGCCAATCGGTATTGGAGTCACAGGTCGCTTCCAAGATGATGAACCGGTTCCGCCAGCCGAAGGTGGAGGCACCAGCTCATGAAGAGCTGACCGAGCGTGAAATGGACGTTTTGCGTTTGCTGGCTCAAGGGAAATCCAATCAAGATATCGCCGATGAGCTGATCATCGGGATCAAGACAGTGAAGTTCCACGTCACCAATATTTTAGCGAAGCTTGGCGTCGAGGACCGCACGCAGGCGGCGATTTATGCATACAAAAACGGGTTGGCGGAGTAAATCTCTGCCACCCGTTTTGTGTTTATAAAGCGACTTATACTACTTGTCACTCATTTTCACAGGAAATCCAACTGCTTTTATGGTAATATATGTATTATCATGCTTTTCTATGATCTTATTCGCAGGGAGCGATAGATTAAATGATTTCCAAGATCACGAGAAATATACTCCTATTATTTTGTACGATTTCATTTTGCATCATGATCGTTAATGGTTGTTCGATATCTCCGTCAAATGAAACGAAAAAACATGTCACTATTCTATATAAATCCATCCCTGATTTCGAAAGAGATTTTGATGGCTTGAAGCAACATTTTAATAATATAGAAATTGAAGTTGTGGAGTATGAGTCCGTATTAGGGAAGGGGATGTGGGACAATTTCGAGTTAGTTCCACAGTCAGGAGATGATTGGAACGCAGATGCATTTATCAACCTAATTAAGAAAGATAAACCTGATATTATTTTCTTTCCTAGATTATTATTTTCTCGATTGCGGGAGGAGGGAATCCTGTATGATATCTCCTCTTTTAGTTATGAGCCTGAAATACAACGTATCGATCCCTTAATACTGGATACGGTTAGAGAAATGGGGGATGGGAAGTTGTATGCGATTTCGAATTTAATTGCAACCCAAGCTTTGTATTATAATAAGCAACTATTTCAAAAGTATGAAATGACGGAACCGGTTAGTTTAATGAACTGGGAAGATGTTCTGAAGCTGGGGAACTCCATTTCAAAGATAGGGAGCTCAGATGGAATTGTCGGGCTGCAAACTGCAAATTACGATAATGTAGAGTTGTTTCTGCAGATAGGGAAGTCAAAAGGCTTAACCTGGTATGACCCGATACATCAACGTGCCCTTTTTGCCAGCGAGGAATGGAAATCCGCATTAGCGCTTATTGTTGATAAGTACAAGTCGGAAGTCAATTCAGATAAAGAATTAGGTTCTTTCGAGGATGGACATATAGCGATGGCAATAGATACATACAGATTGAAAGATAACATTAAACAATCCAACCCAGATCTTGATTGGAATCTAGTCACAGCTCCCGTGACTCATTATGATCCGAACAAGAGTACAGCGATAACTTTTGATTATCTAAATGGTATCAATCAAGAGGCGAAAGATATATCAAGTGCTAAAGAGGTTTGGCTTTACCTAAATAGTCGTACTATGGCGCAAAAAAGATTCTATACGAGTTATTTCCGCTTCACTGTACCTGTCTTTGAGGGAATTGTTAAGGATGATCAAAAAAATGTTCAGGCATTTTATCAAGTGAAGCCTGAGATTTCCAAAGATACATCGCTACCTAATAAAGCAATGGTTGAGGTAAAACGTTATTTGGATCAGGATATTAAGAAAATCGTATCTGGCGATCTATCCATTGATGAAACCGTGAAAAGTTGGGATACCGAGATTCCTAACATCATCCTTAAATACCAAGAATAAAATGAAAGGTGACTTATGAAAATATTTAAGGTGTTCGTCCTCATATTGTCTGTTTCTATTTTCTTATTTGGATGCGGGGTACAACTGCAAAAGAAGGAGCCAAAAGATTATTCCAATACAATAATTAATATTTATACTTCATTCAATAATGAGCAACAATTTTATAAAAATTACGGAAACCTTATTCTTGATCATTTTCCAGGGATAGAGATCAATTTAATGATGCCTTCCGATAATTCGAGTGGGGCAACAAAGATTGATGAACACCAGACAATTACACCGGACTTGATGTTCTTATACACTGACGAATACCAAAGGCTCAGCGAACAATCCTATTTCATGGACCTAGCCCCTTATGTTGAAAAGGACAAGCTCGATTTGGACAAATATGCGGACAGTATGATAGACGCATTGAGTACGGAAATGGGCTCACTGTATGGCCTTGCACCTCGGGTAAATATATTTGGAATTTTCTATAACAAGGATCTGTTTGATCAGCTCCATATTGATTACCCAGTTAGCGGGATGGATTGGTACGAGTTATTAAATATCGCCTCGCGATTTGAGGGGAGCACCATAGGTATTGAAAGCACATTCTCAGCGTCTAGTTGGTTAATGAAGATAACAAGTACGAATAAATCGTACTTCATTGATCCGAAAAGCGACAGTATCTCATTTCAAAAGGAAGAATGGACCACTGCTATTCAAAGAATCATTGAGTTATATCAGACGGAAACAGTTCTTAGTAATAAAGATAACCAGTTTATTCAAGGAAAGGCAGCTCTATTATTAGAGGGAAGTGTTCAATTCATCGATGAATTACATCGTAACGCTAATTTTTCTTGGGGATTTGTACCCGAGCCGGTGAATTCCAAGAAAAGAGATGAAAGTAGAAGTGTTTTTTTTGATCAAGTATTATCTATTCCAGAAAAATCAGCAGATAAGGAATTGGCATGGCAAATATTAAAAATGCTGATGGATGAGCAAGTAGCTGATGAATATAATTCATTTCCAAGAAGTGTGTCGACACTCAAAAGTCATATGAATCAATATAGTGGAGTGAGCTTGGAGGAATTCTGGCAACAGAATCTGGATATCAATCCCGGGATATTGCCAAGTGTTTTATCGTCTTCATTTATCGGTGAATTTTATGGAACCTTAGAGAAGGAGCTTCAACTTGCCATTGACGGAAAACAATCGGCGGACCAGACCTTCGAGAAACTTGTGAATCAGACCCAAATCGCTTATGAGAAGGAGAAATTAAGGAATAAACAATGAAGATGATGCAGAATTATGAAAGTGGTTTGGCAGAGTAAACATCTCGCCAAACCGTTTTTTATTGTTTTTAACACTTTACTTTGGCCCGAATCACCCATAGAAATCCAAAAGCAGGAATTCGGCCCAGTTGATGGCGAATCCATTCGGGGAGAGGTTGGGTTCCAATCCGGGACGAAGCGAAGTGAATAAGGCAGACCACAAGTGCAAATGGTACGGCGGACAGTATCACGAAAACCAGGCATTCCGTTTGGCGATTTGCAGCAAGGCCGGTATGATGAAGACATGGTTCGTGATTCCGATGGCCAGCATTAACGTTATGATAGCCTGCAAATTTGTAGCTATCAGCGAGCGGATCAGAAGCTTCTCCCATCCTGATAGATTCTGGCTCAACTCATTGAGTTATTATTCGCAGAGGAGGCGCGTGTCATGCAAAACCGCAAGTTTTGGAGTATCGGGTTGTTGATCCTCGTTTGCGCGATGCTGCTGGTCGGCTTGCAACGGATCCAAACGATCGAGACGAGCGAGATGACCGAGATGACCGAGATGACCGAGCAAGAAGCGGACGTCTCAGATCCACTGAAAGAAGCGGAGCAGCAGTTGGACGCGCTGGTTGCGATAGGAAAGGCCGTAACTTCGGATCCGTTTCGAATCACCTTAAAATGGCAAGGGGATTGGGACTCGTTGCTCTCCTCAGAGGAAGCGGCTGGGGTGCTAGCCAGCCGGCTGGGGTTGTCCCATCCGGAGAGAGGAGTCGTCCAAGGGCGGACCGTTTATGAATCTCAAGGTCAGATCGAGGGGATTCACGCTGAGCTGGAACTAGTTACACTGGAAGAGGGTAAGCATTACGCAATACTTCGACTTGAAGCAGCCGGCGAGGATTCGGCACTATGGAAGCAACTGCAGGAAGCCCAACGGATGGCAGGGGAATCACTGGCGGATGAAGGCGTCGATCCAAGATGGAATGCAGCGATACAGGGGATGGCCTGGCCTTCATCTGTGACAGAGGAGGGGGAGAGCTCCGGTGAAACTGTGCTCGCCGCGACGCTTGACCGCTTGGAATCGCAAGTTGAGCGTTCCGCCAAACTGAAGTTGAAGCAAGTGGAAACGTTTGGGGACGAAGGAACGGCCAGCCGCACGTATCGGGTGGATGCCTTGCCGATCACCGTCCTCAGCGGCGAGCATCAAGTGGCATTGCAAATGGCGGTCCATCGTAACAGCGACACCGGGATGGATGAGATTACGATCGGTATGCCGCTGCTCACCGTAGAATATTAGAGAGATCGTAAAGGAGGAACGGAGATTCGTGCAACGTCTGTTGCTGCATCAGCAAAGCTGCTCGGAAATCTTCGTCTATGAAACGGACGAGCTATATGGCGAACGAGGGACGTTTCGCGTCCTTCAGTTTGCCAGCGAGGCGGTACAAGGCGCGATGGATATGATCCGACCCGAACGGATCATACTAGAATATCCGCGGGCGATGTTGTATTTGCTTCAGCGCCATGTTTCCGATCCCGGACGGGTGTTCATCATCGGTCAAGGCACAGGAACGATCGCCAGCCATTTGAGCGGTTGCGACGTGATTATAGCGGAGATTGATCCGCTGGTGGCGGAAATTAGCCGCCGCTTTTTCGGCTATACGGGGGATTCGGTGCGCATCGGGGACGGGCGGACTTTGCTTGAACAAGAGAAGCCCAAATCCCTCGACGGCATTATCGTGGATGCGTTCTCCGAACAGGGAACGCCGAGCCATTTGACGTCGCTTGGTTTTTTTCAGCTGGCGGCGGAAAGACTGGATGAGGAAGGGATCCTGCTGCTCAATCTATTCGGACGCGGGGCTGAGGACGCTTGGATTGCGGCGCTTACTGCCACGTTACGAGAAGTGATGGAGGATGTCCGGGTGTTTACGCTGCCGGCAACGGAGCCTCACGAACCCCGGAATATGCTGCTCGCGGGCAGCCGTAAGCCGATCCAGTATCAAGCCCACGGCATGGCCGGATTTGTAGAGGTCGAGCCTCCAGCGGGGTATATCATTTATGACCCTGTCTCATTATAGATAGATGATGGAATCCGTCTGGCGAATGTGCTAAAATGGCATCACATCCCGTGATGCCTTGTAAAGAGATGTCATTGATCGGGAATGAAGTTTAAAAATTACCAATCTTACATAGAAAGAATGAGGAGCTATGGCTGACAATTTCTCACAACCCACAGTTCAGCCCCCAGGGGCGGTATTTTTTATTTTCGGAGCTACCGGAGATTTAGCGCGCCGTAAGCTCTTCCCGGCTATCTATTCCTTGTATCGTGAAGGGAAACTGGCCGAGGATTTCGCCGTCATCGGTGTAGCCCGTCGTCCGCGTACGGACGAAGAATTTAAGGAGGATCTGTATCGGTCAATTGAGGAATTTTGCCGGTACAAGATCGACGACCAGGAGCATTGGGGGCGCTTCGCGCAGCATTTCTCCTATAAATCGCTCGACATCAATAACGTTGACGGTTATCACGAGCTGAGAGAACTGACCGAGTCTGTGGAAGCACGGTTTGGGATTCCCGGAAACCGTCTGTTCTACTTGGCATTGGCACCGGAGCTGTTCGGCAGCGTTTCTTTTAACCTGCAGAAGGGCGGCATGTTAGATACGAGCGGCTGGCACCGGTTGGTAATCGAGAAGCCGTTTGGCTATGATCTGCAGTCTGCTCAGAAGCTGAATGAAGAGCTGAGCCAGGTGTTTAAAGAAGAGGAAATTTACCGGATCGATCACTATCTCGGCAAGGAAATGGTGCAGAACATTGAAGTGATTCGCTTTGCGAATGCGTTCTTCGAACCGCTCTGGAACAACAAGCACATTGCCAATGTGCAAATTACGCTCAGCGAGACGGTTGGCGTGGAAGAACGCGGCGGATATTACGATCATGCCGGTGCATTGCGTGACATGGGGCAGAACCATATGCTGCAAATGCTCACGATGATCGCCATGGAGCCGCCTAGCCGCTTGTATGCGGAGGATATCCGCGACGAGAAGGTGAAGGTGCTGCGCTCGTTGCGTCCGTATGAGTCGGTGCAAGAAGTGAAGGAGAACGTGGTACGCGGGCAATATATCGCTGGGGAAGCGAGAGGCAAGAAGCTGCCGGGTTATCGTGAGGAGGACAAGGTTGATCCGAACTCCAATACCGAGACGTATTTTGCAGCCAAAGTGTTCGTCGACAACTTCCGTTGGGCCGGCGTACCGTTCTATATTCGCACCGGGAAGCGGCTTCCAGTCAAAACGACGGAAGTCGTGGTGGAATTTAAGGCGATGCCAACGAATGTCTACCTCGGTCAAAAGCACACGCTGGAGCCGAACCTGCTCGTGATTCGCGTCAATCCGATGGAGGGCATTTACATCAAGATTAATGCCAAGAAGCCGGGTTCGGAATCGCAAATCCAGCCGCTTGCGATGGACTTTTGCCAAAGCTGTCTGGTGGGGATCAACTCGCCGGAAGCTTACGAGCGCTTGATCTACGATGCAGCTCAAGGGGATTCGACGTATTTCACCCGTTGGGACGAAGTAGCGGCGGCGTGGGCCTTTGTGGATCGAATTGCTGCGGCTTGGCAGCAAAATCCGTCCGACATCAGTACGTATCCTGCCGGCTCTTGGGGGCCGAAGGAAGCGGACGAGCTGCTGGCGAAAGACGGCTTCCACTGGTGGCCGGTGAACGGCCAAGAGGAAGACAATGTCATTTGGATCAACCCGAATTAATGCTGTGTTGACCGTGAACGATCCGGCCTATGGGCGAATAGAATAGGTTGACCTGGAAACACCTTCATGTCCTGTCAGGGCGTAAGGTGTTTTTGCTTAACGGAAGGACAAAATATGTTACAATAGAGAACGTGAATTTGTGGACGAGAGGAAAGTGAGCATGAGCAAAGCATTGGACCAAGTGCTGCAGCAGGAAGTGGACAAACGGCGTACGTTTGCAATCATTTCCCACCCGGACGCCGGGAAGACGACGCTGACCGAAAAACTGCTGCTGTTCGGCGGCGCAATTCGCCTCGCCGGATCGGTCAAGGCGCGCAAAGCGAGCAAACACGCGACAAGTGACTGGATGGAAATCGAGAAGCAGCGGGGGATTTCCGTTACTTCTTCCGTCATGCAGTTTGATTATAACGGGCATCGAGTGAACATTTTGGATACACCGGGCCACCAAGACTTCTCGGAGGATACGTACCGGACGCTGACTGCTGCAGACAGCGCCGTCATGTTGATCGACGTGGCGAAGGGCGTGGAGGCACAGACGATCAAGCTGTTCCAGGTCTGCGCGAAACGGGGGATTCCGATATTCACCTTCATTAACAAGCTCGACCGGGAAGGTCGGAACCCGTTTGAATTGATGGAGGAAATCGAGCAGGTGCTGGGCATCCGCTCCGTGCCGATGAACTGGCCGATTGGGATGGGCCGCGAACTGTCAGGGGTCTATGACCGGATGAAGAATCAAGTGGAGCTGTTCCAAGGAGACGACCACTCCACGATTCAGGTGAAGAAGGTGGAGGGGTATACGGATCCGGTGATCCGCGAAATCGCTGGTGAATATCTCCATGACCAGCTGTGCCAGGACCTGGAGCTGTTGGACGTCGCCGGGGACCCGTTTGATTATGAGAAGGTTCGCAACGGTGAATTAACGCCAGTGTTTTTTGGCAGTGCGGTTAATAATTTTGGCGTGCAGACGTTCCTGGAGAACTTCCTGCAGCTGGCTCCTAAGCCAACGCCGCGGCGCAGTACCGAAGGTCTAGTTGAACCTACGAACGAGAAGTTCTCGGGGTACGTGTTCAAAATTCAGGCGAACATGAACCCGGCGCACCGCGACCGGATCGCCTTCCTGCGTATTGTTTCAGGCAAGTTCGAACGCGGCATGACCGTGAAGCATGTGCGGGCGGGCAAGGAGATCAAGCTGTCTCAACCGCAGCAATTCCTGGCTCAAGATCGGGATATCGTCAGCGAAGCGTACCCTGGGGATATTGTTGGGTTGTTTGACCCGGGGATTTTCCGGATTGGGGATTCGCTAAGCCAAGGCAGCGAAATCGTATTTGACGAGCTGCCGACGTTCTCGCCGGAGATTTTCGCCAAGGTGACGGTCAAGAACGCGCTGAAGCATAAGCAATACCAGAAGGGGATTGACCAACTGACCGAGGAGGGCACCATTCAGGTATTCACCACGGTTGGATTCGAAGATACACTGCTCGGCGTGGTTGGGCAGCTGCAGTTCGAAGTGTTCGAGTACCGGATGAAAAATGAATATGGTGTGGAAGTTCAACTGCAACGGATGCCGTATCAGTTCGCACGCTGGATTGTGGGCGACAAAATCGACCCTTCCAAGTTCCGGATCAATTCCACGCTGGTGAAGGATAAGAAAGGCAACTATGTCGCGCTGTTCGAAAATGAATACGCGATGCGGACGGCGATGGAGAAAAATCCGGATGCGAAGTTCCTGGAGACCGCACCTTAAGATGTGAAGGTTCGCCGCCTTTCGGACAGAGGAAAGACCGCCCTGGGATAGGGCGGTCTTTTTGGGTTGTAGCGGGCAGTTCTATTTCAATGGTTTGAGGCTAGCCTGATCCACTTGCTGCTTGAGCACGGATACCAGTTCATTCTGTTTGGACGTATCGATATGCTTCCAGATCGTTTCGAAGACGACGCCAAGACCCGGCAGTGCGGCTTCCTGAGCGTCGATCGATCCCTCGATCATCTCCCGCAGCCCTTGCTCGTCTTTGCCGTGAATTTTGTGCATAATCGCTTGACGCAGGTCGAGTGTAATGGATGGCACGTAGTTTCCCTCCTTGAAATATGTGACTTGCCCGGTGTTAATTTGCCCGATTGAACCGGGGAAAATGCGCGGAGGCGGGGGAACGTGAATCGTTCGCGTCGTGGTCTGGATGTGGAGTGAACGTGACCTGGACATGGTCTGCGTGCAAATGTGATCTGGACGTGGTCTGCATGTGATATGCGTGTGATCTGCATGCGATCTACGTGTGATCTGCATGCGATCTACGTGTGATCTGCATTCGATGTGCAAGCGATCTGCATGTGATCTACGTGCGATCTGCATTCGATGTGCAAGCGATCTGTATGTGATCTTAACGTGCTCGTGATGTAACGGACCGTAACGACGTTATTTGTTCATTTCCCGGATATTTCCCGTTGTAACGGACTACAGGGCTCTTATTGGGCTCTTTTGGCGAGGATTACACTGGTTTGGTCTGAAATAAGGTCTTCTCTGTCCGTAAGAATCAGGGAAATGGGCTAAGCTAATAAATAACGCCCCTGGTGTCCGTTGCTATGAACGTTTTTGTCAAGCCCTCGGTTTTAAATCTGCCTGAGCACGTGGCGCGAGAGCAAAAATGCGAGCGACGGTCGGCACGCTGC